>VBBH01000080.1:0-1715 GCA_005888695.1 Candidatus Bathyarchaeota archaeon | reverse complement strand
GCATCGCACTCTCTCAGACTCCTGGAAAAATAATTGTAGGATTCACGTATCTTGCCCCGAGGAACGGGACTTTCATCAACGGACTCGACCTCTTGGGCAACGTCGCCTTTGAACTGATCAAGGCCGGAACAGGGACCATATCGATCTCTCCTGGCGATACGAAGTTCGTCGACATAAATGCCAATGTGATAACACAGTACGTGGTTGGTGTCCAGTCTAGCGTATCGGTTACCGTTTCAAACGCTCCGCCCGTTGCCGCTTTCACCGCGACACAGGTAAGCGATCCTTCCTGCGTTTCTGGAGTTGCTGGCGCTTGCTGGAGCTTCGATGCCTCGGCCAGTACTGCAAGCGGTGCAGCGATACTCACGAGTCCGACAAGTTACTTCTGGGACTTTGGCGACGGACTTCAGGACTTGGCTACAACGGGGGTCATTGTAGTTCATGATTTTGGTATTCAGGGCACTTTTGATGTTAGTCTTCGTGTGGTCGACAGCAATGGAGCGACTGGCTCGGCTCGCGACAACAATGGGGCTGTGATAGTCAATACTCAGCCCAGTCACACCGATCATGTGGTGAACGCTTTTCCTCCTGCGAACCCGACTACCGTCACATTCACACCGAGCGGAACCTGCACATTGGCGGGCACCGGAGCCTCAGCAACATGCTCAGCTAGCATAACTCCAGCTACCTCCGGCAGCGTAACCGTAACCGCCTCTTATGGCGGCGACACAACTCACGCTTCAAGCAGTGGATCCACAACTGTCACAGTTCAACGAACCACTTCAACAACAGTAGCGTGCACTCCAAGTACAGTCGCGATTAACCAAGCCACGTCCTGCACTGCTACCGTAACTGACACATCTACTACAGGAGCCACGACTCCTACCGGAACAGTTACTTTCACTCCAGGTGGAACCTGCACATTAGCAGGTACCGGAGCTTCTGCAACATGCTCAGTTAGCATCACACCAACAGCCGCCGGATCACTCTCGATCTCTGCGCACTATAACAACGATTCGACTCATGCGACGAGCACGGGTACTGCGACCGTAACCGTTACGGTTCGTACAACAACGACTACTGTCGCCTGTACTCCATCGACTGTTTTCATCGGCCAAGCAACTAGCTGCACTGCGACAGTAACTGACACTTCAACGGGCACTGCAATTACGCCGACTGGAACCGTCACTTTCACTCCAGGAGGAACCTGCACATTAGCAGGAACCGGAGCTTCCGCAACATGCTCAGTAAGTATCACACCAACCGTATCTGGAACACTATCTGTGTCAGCTAGCTACGGCGGCGACACTAACCACGGAACGAGCACAGGCTCTGCCTCAGTCACAGTCAACAAGAGAACAACCACAACCACCGTCGCTTGCACACCCTCAACGGTTGTAATCAACCAAGCCACATCTTGTACTGCGACTGTAACTGATACTGCTACAGGGACAACCAGTACACCAACCGGCACCGTCACCTTCACACCAGGCGGAACCTGCACACTAGCAGGAACAGGCGCGTCAGCAACCTGCTCGGTCAGCGTAACTCCAACCGCTGCCGGATCACTCTCAGTATCCGCAAGCTACGGTGGAGATGCAAATCACGCAACTAGCACCGGAAGCGCGACCGTCACGGTCACTGTACGCGCAACAACGACGAGCGTTGCATGTACACCCTCCACGGTCATGGTCGGACAGGCGACAAGTTGCACA
>VBBH01000079.1 GCA_005888695.1 Candidatus Bathyarchaeota archaeon | reverse complement strand
GGGGAGTTCTGGTGAAGATCTTTGCGGCGGCAGTGAACCCTGCAGATCGTTATGACATGAAAGGGCCACCGCTATTGTTGCGGATGTTCCTGCCTCTTTTCAAGTTGAACATGGGCGTCTTCAGGCCGAAAGATCCTGTGATAGGAAGCGATGGGTCTGGGCGAGTAGAGGCTGTTACCGGTAGTGTGACCCAGTTCAAGCCTGGAGACGAAGTGTTCGGCTCCTGCAAGGGCAGCTACGCCGAATATGCGGTAGCTCGCGAGGATAGGCTAGTGTTGAAACCAGTCAATTGCTCGTTCGATGAAGCCGCTGCCGTTCCGATCGCGGCTGTCACCGCCCTACAGGCTCTTCGGGATCATGGACACATACAGTCCGGGCAGAAGGTACTGGTCAATGGTGCTGGTGGAGGGGTGGGGACGTATGCGGTCCAAATTGCCAAGTATTTTGGGGGCGAAGTCACCGCGGTCACCAACACGGAGGACCTAGAGATGGTCCGCTCACTCGGTGCAGACCATGTCATTGACTATACGAAAGAAGATTATACCAAGAATGGAGAGCGGTACGATCTAATCTGTGAGATTGCAGCAAGCCATGGATTCTCAGCTTACAAGCGCTCGTTGATACCCGGTGGAACCTTTGTCCTCGTCGGTATGAGAGACAAGATCATCCTACGCCTACTCTACTTCACGCTCTTGCGGCGTTTGTTGTCGGGTGGCAGGAAGTTCCGGTTCTTCATTGCAAAGATAAACCAGAAGGACCTGATCATTCTCAGAGATATGCTCGAGACCCGGAAGGTCAGGTCGGTCATCGACAGGCGTTACAGGTTGGACGAGGTCGGGGAGGCCATGCAGTACCTTGGAGAGGGTCATGCCCGAGGAAAAATAGTCATTACGGTTGGATCCGACATGAAAGATAGCCTCGTTAGAGGGCGGTTACAATGATCCTCGTAATCGGAGGCCTGAACGGCTTTGTAGGCTCGAACACAACCGAAGCCCTGGTGAACCTGGGCAAGGACTGTGTAGTCACCAGACACACTAGCACAGATACCCCTCGCTTCCTCCAGAAGCACCTTGATCATCACCATGTGATCATCGAATCCGCGGATGCGACCTCAATCGTGGACCTACGAAAGATCGGCGAGAAGCACAAGATTGACGGCATCGTCAACGTTGGGGGAGGCTTCAGGGCTCCAGGGACCAAGGGTCCGATACATGGTCTCAAAGGATATTTCGACATGCTCAATAATATCTTCCAGTTGGCTCAGGAGTGGAAGGTCAAGCGGGTCACATTTTCGAGTACGGGTGGAATGTACCTCGGACTTCCGGGTACAGTGAACGAGGAGCAACCTATTGTTCTGCAAAGTATGTTTCCAATTCTTGCGTATCAGAAGATTGTCGAGGTGGCCAGCAGCGAATTCGCAAAGGCCTCTGGTATCAGTTCGATTTGCGTTCGATTAATGGGAATGTACGGTCCATTTCAGGACCCGGAACAAGGCAGTCTCGCGCTAAGACTCGTCCATTCCGCAGTGACCGGAAACCCCCCGGACCTTGAGAACGTATTCTTTGGACATGCGGAAGATGAAGTGGATCTCCTGTACATCAAGGACATGGCCCGTGCGATCGCATTGCTCCAAACCGCAGAGAAACTCCAATACGACCTGTACAACATAGGCTCAGGCAAACCCACTCCAAATCATGAACTGTTGGGGGAGATCAAGAGAGCGGTTCCAAATTTCACGGTGAACCTTCCTCCAGGACGATTTCCCTTTCCGCCGTTACCTCTCATGGAGACCAAGCGATTGGAGGCGGACACTGGTTTCTCACCCAAGTTCGATACTCGGTTGGGCGTCCAGGATTACGTCGCCTGGCTCAAGGCGGGTAACCCCAGGTAGAAGAAAGCGCTGAATGAGTTATTTCTTGATAGGCGGTTCGCCTACCAATGTGCGAATAGTGTCGACCCATGTTTTCCTGACTTCCGACTTGTCCACTCCAACGATGATGTCCCCTATTAATCCGGGGTAGATTGCAAAAATAGCTCGTGCGAGGACAGAGGGTTTCAAGCTGCTCCGTAGCAAGCCCCTCTCTCTCAGGTTCTGAATAAATGCGGTTAGAATCTCCATCTCTTTCTCGCTAGATTCTCGGATGATCTTCTTCAAGCTCGGGTTTCTTGACGCGGCTAGTATCATTTCATAGTTGAGCCGGATCTCGTTTATTGATCCCGGGCCGGAGCCTGCGAACTGGTTTTCCAAGAGCTTGTCGAACAAGCCCTCCATCATGCTTGGAAAGTCTTGGATGTCTTGGGGTTTGCCGAGTGTCGAATCCATGACTACCTGCATGGTTCTCGGAGCTTCTGCGCATATCGCCGCGAACAATTCCTCTTTGTTCGTGAAGTAGAGATAGAGTGTGCGTTTGCTTACCCCGACCAATTCCGCAATATCCTCCATTCTGGCGTCGTGGTATCCTTTCTCGGCGAAGACGGAGCGGGCGGCTTCGAGGATTTTCTTGGTTGCCTGTTCTTTGTACTCCGGAACGACTCTGGGCACGATTCATATCTAGGGTCCAGGTGCTATTTAAGGTATCCAGCGGGTGTGTGAAGTAACCCATAAGTGTTATAAGTAACCCACGGGTTACTATTGTCCGGAAGCATCCAAAACATGTCGCAAATAATAGAGAAACCGTCCTTAGACGATATCCGACAGGAACCCCTGAAACCCATGAAGGCAATCGTACGAACCCAATACGGATCACCGGACGTTCTTCAATTCAAAGAAGTGGAGAAGCCCATTCCGGACGAGACTCGTGGAGTCTTAGTGAAAGTCTACGCCTCCTCCGCGAATCCCTTGGACTGGCACACCATGAGGGCCTCACCGTTCATAGTCCGCACCTCTGAAGGATTGCGAAAACCGAAAACTCCGTGGCTGGGCGTCGACATGGCAGGTCAAGTGGAGGCCGTTGCCAGCAACATTACTCAATTCAAGCCAGGAGATGAGGTGTTCGGAAGGTCCACGGGTAGCTTTGCCGAGTACGCAATAGCTCGTGAAAATAGACTAGCGTTGAAACCAGCGAATTCTTCGTTTGAGGAGGCGGCCGCGGTTCCCGTGGCTGGACTCACTGCATTGCTCGCTCTTCGCGACTATGGACACATCCAATCCGGCCAGAAAGTCCTGGTTAACGGTGCGTCTGGTGGTGTTGGAACATTTGCGGTGCAGATCGCCAAATCGTATGGAGCCGAGGTCACTGGTATCACGAGTACCCGGAATGTAGACATGGTGCGCAAGATTGGTGCAGACCACGTCGTTGATTACACGAGAGAAGATTTCACCAAGAATGGAGAGCAATATGATCTGTTATGCGACTGTGTTGGCAACCGATCTGTCGCTGATTACAAGCGCGCACTGAATCCTCAGGGAACCTGCGTCATCGTCGGCTTTACGAAAGTGTCACGCCTACTCCAGCATGCCATCATGGGATCATTGACGTCGAAGACAGGGAGCAAGAAGATCCGTTTCATGGGGAACCCGAAGATCGTCCAGAAGGAATTGGTTCAGTTGAAGGATCTTCTTGAAGCGGGAAAAATTGTCCCGGTGATCGACAGACGTTATCCGTTGAGCGAGACTGCCGAGGCTATTCGATATCTGGAGGAAGGACACGCTCGAGGGAAGGTGATAATCAATGCGTTTCAAGAATGAAAAAGGATCCGAAGTGGTAGAGAAGACCACCAAACGACCAAACCTCTGGGCACACCGAACAATCATCATTAGGACGGGCGCTCTATGAAGGCGAGCTAGTCGCACGTCCATCCTTCTTTCTTTCAATCTTTCGAGTCTTGCAGATTTGCCAAAGCCGACCCTTTCTTCTGCACTAGCTGGTCTCTGAAGAGTATCACAAGGGCCAAAATCGACACGAAAATCATCGTGTATATTGCCGAGATGGCTGAGGTCTCATATATGTCCCGAGTCCGCCACACCTGGCCGACTGCATCCGTCACATGCATGTTGATGCTAACCAGGTGGTCAATGACAAACCCGACCCCGGTCGACATGTAGACTAGAATGATCTGGAGATAGTGGGTTATTGGCAGTGCTCGGCTCAGGTCATCCGACCCACGTTGCCGTAGGTAGATCGCGAAAAGCTGGAAGAAGATGTACACGGTGAGAGACCAGCCGAGGAAGTTGGAGATTGGCACGCCGAAGTATCCCCCTCCTTGTGTCCAAATCCAGGCGTGGTTGATGGTGGAAGCAATCGGATCGAGGGAGAGGTCCCAGGGAACCATGATGAACGACGCGACCAATGGAGTGGCGACCGCTGTGAGGACGCTCGACCTCCGGCGAGCTTCACTTACAACTACGGTAGATAACACCCAGGCAAGGTAACCGAATGAGACGTATGATAGTGCGATAAAGATAGGTACGAGAGCGAGCTTAGGTCCCAGCGAGTCGGAATAGTAGTAGTGTCCGAACGGGACGCCGGTTAGGATGCTCAGGTTTTCCAAGATGTTGCTGATGATGAAAGTGAAGACTACGAAGACCACAATGCCATTCCACGCATAGCGCTTCGCACCGTGGATCAACGCGAAAGGAAATAGTAAGGGCACGAGAGAGACGGGTACGGAAAGTATTCTTGTGAACATGGTCCCAACAACATATACTACCGCTATACCCCAGAGAACGACGTTCGTCA
>VBBH01000078.1 GCA_005888695.1 Candidatus Bathyarchaeota archaeon | reverse complement strand
CTTGTCTAGTGGAAGTTTGTTAACATCGCCGACTTTGAACACGATCCTCTTTGAGAGCCCTGCCTTTTTCGTTTCAGTTTCGGCCGCTTTTATCGAAGCGGCCCTAGCATCCACCCCGATTGCTTGGCATCTTCCAGGGTTGAGTCGTGCTAAGTACCTCGTAAAATCCCCTATTCCGCATCCGACGTCTACAATGATTATTCCGGGTCGCAATCCTAGAAAGCGAGTATAGAGTTGCCCGATCCACGGCTTGCCCTCTAGGTACCTCCGCCACAGTTCTCTGCTCCGACGCAGATATCGAACTTTGAACGCTGCCTGAGAAATCGAAGTCTTCTTCTTAGATAATCTTTTTACCACGAACGAACCCTCCCCTTGTACGAGTAGATAAAACTAACTTATGCATAAGTGAAATACAATGATTCAAGTAACCGAGCGTGAGAAGGAGATTCTTAATCTCGTTCGCACAGGCACGAGTTCGCCCACGGAGCTTGCTGGAAAACTGCAGATCTCACAATCCGGCGCTAGCCAAGCCCTGCAGAAATTAGCCGAAAAAGGAAAACTCGTCAGGAAGAAGCACGGTAGAGAGGTCAACTATGAAGTGATGGCAAAAGGATACGATTCTGACGATCTCTACTTTCTGTTTCAAGCGTACAACTCTCTTTCCCAAGTCTGGGCGTATCTAATGTCGAAGAAGCTTTCACGCGAGGAACTTGATCATGCTCGACAAGCTCGTGACACGCTGGAGAAGATTCTTGCAAAGAAGCAAAGATAATGATTGGAGAACTGAACCGCATCCTAGCTTACCTGGTCGTATTCTTCTAGAAAGTAGCGTATCACTCTTTCAGCAAAGAGTCTCGCCATAGGTAGCGTTTCATCTCCTGACCATAATCCAGCTGTCGGTGTGAAAGTCAGTAGGAACTCTCTACAGCCCTCCTTGACATAATTGGATATTTGCTCTATGCAATCACTCGGTGTTCCATGAATCACAGTATTCAGCGCTGTCTCCCTCGGAATCAGAGATGCTATCTTCCTAATCACTTCCCTCTGTACTCTAGGATCCGGACTCTTCTCCCATATACGACCTGGGTGTTGGATTGATGGGTCGATTTTCCGGAGCGCATCAGGGATTAATGCTAGGAAGAACTTGGCCGGTCCCACAACGTCCGCATCAGCCTGTTCCCGAGTGTTAGCGATCGAGGCCACAGTGTAATACGATGGAATGATTGTTTGCAGAGATGCTCTCCCGACTTGTTTAGCCGAATCATTGATCTTAGCGAGGTCCTTTCCATATGTTTCTGGAGTGTGACAATGCGGAATCCATCCGTCTGCCTCCTCGCCAGTGAATCTCAACATTCTATCTCCGAACGCTGCAAAGTAGAGCGGTGGCCGATTTCTTTCTGGCATCCCGGTCTGAAGATATGCATTGGTAAGACTGTGGAATCTCCCCTTGTAAGTTACAGGGTTATCGATACTAGATGACCAGAGCATTTTGAGCAATAATACCCCTTCTCTGAATCTATCGAACCTGTGATCCGTCGGTAATCCAAATGGTGATTGATTCATCGGGTCGCCGGACCCTAATCCTAGGACGAACCTCCCGTTGGCGATGATTGAGATCGTGCCGGACGCCTGGGCCAAAATAGCGGGATGTCGCCTTACCAGATCTGTAACCGCCACTCCAACCTTGATCTTCTTCGTTTGGTTCGCGATTGCGGCTCCAGCAGAGAACGGCTCCAAAGCTACCGCGGAAGATGTGCCATACAACAGATGATCGTCTAGGAGAACGGTGTCGAATCCGTTCTCTTCCAGGAAACGGGCTCGATGGATTAGCTCGTCGAACTGTTCGCCGAATCGGAGATGAATCCTACTTCCGAATCTTAATCGAGTCTTCACGATCCAGGGTACCTTGACTGGCCTGGGAAGCTTCTGCCATTAAAGGAATGATACTCTCCACTTTCATCGCATGATAGTGTCGATGCACAGTAATCAGAATCAAACATCTTGGACATATCCTCGCCCTTGCACCACGAGCCTCAAGCAAGACCGCCTCGTGATCAGGCCATTCTTCATGTCTGAAGTTACAAACGAACAAGCAAGTCGTCTCCGACTCTTGGTCATAATGTTCGCACCAATAAATCTGGTGGACACCTGTCCCACAACCCTTACGGCCAAATGCTCGAGCTGACCATCCATGGCAATAACGGATTCCCTAGTTCTCAAACCGCCGCAGGGCGACTGCCTATCTCACGCCTTGCCTAGGAGGCTGAGCTGGCCCATTGACCCAGATACTCGAATACCAGGTTTCTTGGACACATGCCCGACGCGGAAAGCATCTTGCTGATACCTCTGAAAAGTCTGAATCACCTTGTCCTCCTCCCTCTTGGGACAAAGGACCAAGAAGCCTACGCCCATGTTAAACGTCCTGTACATCTCCCGGTCTGAAATCTTGCCGTCTTCTTGGATGATCTGGAATATTGATGGCGAGTCTGGGAGATTGTCGAGTTCGGCTCCGAGACCAGCTCGTGAAACAATTCGATCTAATTTCGAGAATCCGCCGCCTGTGATATGTGCGAATCCGTGAACTTCTGCTTCTAGCAGCAGGTCCATGACCGGTTTGACATATATCCTGGTTGGCTCCAGCAATTCTTCGCCGAGACTACGCCTGAGCTCCGGTATCCAATCATTGACCTTGTGCTTCCTAAACAGAACCTTCCTTGCTAGTGTCATTCCATTCGAGTGGATTCCCGAGCTGCTTACACCTACGATTGTATCGTTACTCTTCACCTTATCTCCCAGGACCAGCTTGTTCTTCGAGCAGATCCCTGCAGCAAAACCTACAAGATCGATCGCTGCACCGTCGTATCCATCTGAAAGAAGATCGGGAACAACTGCGGTCTCTCCTCCCACGACCGCCACCTCAGCCTGTTTCGCACCTTCAACTATTCCCTCACTAATCTGGGCTATCGTCTTCGAGTCCGGACTAGCCGTTGCTATGTAATCAAGGAATGCAAACGGTTCGAGCCCAGTGCATATCAGATCGTTAACACACATACCGACACAATCGATTCCGATCGTATCGTACTTTTTAATCATCTCGGCAATAATGACCTTAGTCCCGACGTTGTCAACGTGAAGGCCTAAGACCTGTTTGTCTCCTAAATCTACCAGACCAGCATAGTGTCCGATCGGGAAGATAGGTTCCCCGATCTTCCCCTTTCGCGTGCTGAAACTTGTGGCGAGCCGTTTTGCAAGTATTCCGTGGGCCCCGCGTAATCTCTCAACATCAACTCCTGCCCTTGCGTATGTCATCTGGCTGGATTGGCCCTTGGGTGTTCGTCGAGGCATTATGGAATCTGGACCTTTTCTCTAGAGCTTGTGCCCAGTCAGACGCTCGTAGGCCAGAATGTAGCGTTTGCTGATTTCTTGTACTAGGTCAGCCGGAAGTTTCGGAGGCGATGGAACTGGTTGTCCTTCGGATCTTGCCTTGTCGAGTGTCTTCTTGTACCCAATTCTTGACAGCCAGTCTCGTACTGGTTGCTTGTCGTAGCTTTCCTGTACTTGTCCCGGACGATAACGCTCCTTTGGCCATAAACGAAATTCGTCCGGGCCAATGGAATCGGCGAGTATGATGTTCTCTTCTTCGTCGAAACCAAACTCTAGCTTGAGGTCTGCCAGTATGAATCCAGCACCCTCCGCCCTTTCTGAGATGGTCCGGTAGATGCTGAGACTCTTTGCTCTGAGCTCTTCCAATTGATCAGTGCTCAGCCACCCCTCATCCAAGATCTGCTCCATAGTAATTGGCTCATCCTTGACATCCGACTTTGTAGTCGGGTCGAATGTTGGCTGAGGGAGTTTTTGTGCCATCACCGGTTCGACCGGGAGCTTGACTTCCCCTTTCAATAATCGGTCATAGAGGCTTCCGTAGAGGTATCCTCTGACTACGCATTCGACCGGTATCATTTTCAATTGCCTGACCATCATCCTGTTCTTGCCGGTCATCTCGACCATATGGTTGGGGACCTTGAGATGATCAAACCAAAAGGCTGCAAGCTTGCACAGGACCTCACCTTTCCTTGGGATCTCTGTCGGCAAGACTATGTCGTAAGCGGAGATTCGGTCGGTGAAAAGGAAGAGCAGTCTACCATTCCCGCGGTCGTAGATGTCCTTGACCTTGCCTCTCTTGAACGGTGCCTGATCAAGATCAGCAGTCAACTTGGTGCTCATTTTGTTCCACTGTTCCGGTATTCTTGCAACTTCTTCGAGGTCGCAGGGTCCGATATGGCGAGTATTGCCGCCGCTAGCAAGGCCGCATTTGTCCCATTGTCGACACCAACCGTCCCAACGGGCACGCCTGAAGGCATCTGGACCATAGAAAGGATCGACTCGAGCCCTGCAAGTTTCCCCGAAACTGGTACTCCTATGACAGGCTTGATGGTGAGTGAAGCGACGAATCCAGGGAGGTGTGCTGCAAGTCCAGCGATCGCGATGAAAACATCCGACTTGGAATCCTCCACGTATCGGTCTACCTCCTTGTGGTTCCTATGGGCTGAGATGACTCTCGTCTCGTACGGGATGCCGAGTTTCTCAAGTACCGTCTCAGCCTTTTTTGCTATCTCTCGATCGCTCTCGGAGCCCATCAATATGCTGACGGTTCTTGTCAATTTCTAGTCGCGATCTCCTTGATTAGTTCCTGATATGAACTTCGTCATAATCTGATACCCACCTGTAATGCCGCTGCCTGTATAGTATTCTCTAGGAGCATAGCTACTGTCATCGGTCCGACTCCACCAGGTACCGGAGTAATGTACTGGACGATCTTGCTTACAGGTTCAAAATCGATG
>VBBH01000077.1 GCA_005888695.1 Candidatus Bathyarchaeota archaeon | reverse complement strand
AGGAGCATAGGCCAACGCCTTCCCAGCCGAAGAACATCATCAGTAGATTGTCAGCCAGAACTAGGAGGAGCATGTTGCCGATGAAGAGGTTCATGAAGAACCAGTAGCGGGTCAATCCATCGTCTCCTTTCATGTAGCCGAGGCTGTAGACCATTATCAGGAAGCTGACCCATGCGACAATGTTGATCATGAACATACTCAATGGGTCCACCAAGACCCCTGCTCGCAATGGACTGCCGCCGCTCGCTAATCGGAAAGATGGCATCCAATCCAGTTGATAGTCGCCGGGGGCGACTGTAAGCGCTGTGTATGTCGCGAGTATCGCGGCTGCCAAAGTAAAGGCTACAGCCGCGTAGTTGCTGACCTTAGAATGAATCCTCGCAAGCACCGGGGTCAGCAGTGCACCGGCGAGCGGCGTGATCCAGATGAGCCAAGGAGCGAGTGTGAACATTGCTGACTCATATCGCTCCTAGTATCGGTATCGCGCGTGCAGCATTGAACAAGCCCCCCAAGACTGGTTCGGGATAGATTCCAAGGAGAATAGTGACAATGCTGAGAACAATGAGAGGAATAGTTACCGTCAATGGAGCCTCGGTGACCGTTGCAGTGTGCTCGTTCGTGGGACCGAAGAAGATTCTACGCAACGTCCACAAGGAATAGCCCGCGGTGAGTGCAGTGGCCACTACTCCTAGGACTGCGACACTTACTCTGAATATTGTGGGTGTATTGGTCGCCCGGATGAATGCACCTTGAAAGAGAACGAATTCCGAGAGGAATCCGTTTGTAGCTGGCAGACCGACAATGGATAGGAATCCAATGAATGCAGCTGTGGCAGTGATCGGCATTCTCGACGCAAGTCCACCGAGCTTCCCGATACTTCTCTCTCCGTGAGCCTGGAGAATTATTGCCCCCGCAACCATGAACAGGATTCCCTTGGCGGTCCCATGACTGACGTATTGGAACATTGAACCCGCAACCCCGAAACTATCTGAAGCGGCCAGTCCAAAGAGAATGTAACCCATCTGACTTACACTGGAATATGCAAGCAGCCGCTTGATGTCGTCCTGAACGAGGGCCATTGCAGCGCCATAGAACATGGTCACTACCGCCAAGGCGGCAAAAAATGCTGAGAGAGTAAGGAAAGCCTCTGGGAATATTGTCATGACTATTCGCACGACAGCGTATCCTCCGATTCCGATCATGGCTGGCGACAATAGGGCACTGACCGGGGTTGGAGCCTCCGCGTGTGCGTATGGCAACCATATGTGGACTCCGAATTGAGCCATTTTGACGAAGAAGCCGAAGCACATCGAAGCGACAATAATTAGTCGAAGTGTGGATGGAATCGATGAGGGATTGATTAGAGCCATGTCGGTTACTCCCCCGGTCAAGTATCCGGTCAGCAGGATTCCGACAAGAAGCACGAGGGCGCCAACGTGAGTCCAGATGAAGTACATCAACGAGATCCTCTCCTTGTCGCCATATCCCCATTCGGCGATCAGGAAGAAAGATGGAACGAGCATAATTTCGAAGAAAGCATAGAATTGGATTAGATTAGTGGCTAGGACTGTTCCAAGCATGCCCAGAGCATAAAGGTTGTAGAGGGCAAAGTAGAGGCCGTACCTTTGGGACGATTCTTCGTCCCCAATCTTGTGATGCATGTATGGGATCGAGAAAAGGCTGATCAACGCTGTCAGCAGACTAATTGTGAAGAGGATTGGAAAGCTGAGATTGTCAACTCTCAAGCCGAAGAATCCGATAGGTGCCCAAGTGTACAATTCCTGATAGGCCCCTTGGGGTTGTCCCTGACCCCGTGCGGCCGCGATCAGGAAAACGGCCAACGGGAGAAGAAGGGTCGCGAATGATAGGTAGCCAGTCCTTTGCCTCAACCATCTTGATGCTACATAGACGACAGGGGCAGAGGCTAGAGGGACGATTATGCTTCCAAGGAGAAGAAGAGTCGTTTCCGGTACCCTCTCTATCCTTTGAGCCTGGTCATTTTCCGCAGGTCGATGTCAGAGTTGAGCCTGAACGCTAACAGGATTATTGCGAGTCCCACGGCGGCTTCCATTGCAGCTAATGCTATCGAGAATATTACGAGGACCTGCCCGGTGACAAGGGGCGGATTACGGAGACGGGCGAATGCCACGATGTTCAGGTTCGCTGCATTATAGATCAGTTCGACTGAGAAAAGAATCCGGATCGCACTACGTTTTGTGGCAAGCCCGTAGATCCCGATTGCAAGCAGGGTTGCGGACAATCCGAAGAAGCTCGCGAGAGGCTCCATTCTTCTACGCAGTCCCCCGTTCGCTTTTCGCAAGAGTCAACGCGCCAATTACCGCCGCAGCAAAGACGAGAGATAACACAGCTAGTTGGACACTGTAGGTCACGAGTAAAGATTGGCTGAACTGAGCAAGATCGCATTCGGGTGTACATGGCTGATTTGTAGAAAAGGCGCTCGGACTTGCCAGTGCACCTCCCACGCCGAGCATCATAGCAACAAGTATGCCGATGAATAAGGCGGTCCGCCTGAATTCGGTGGGTCCTTCTCCCTTGGCGGGTCCAACGAGCATTACGGTGAACAGGATCAGAATAACGACGGCTCCGATGTAGACTGCGATCTGGAATACGCCGATGTATGCTGCGTCGAGGAGAAAGAAGAGTGACGCTACACCTAGAAAGCTCACGCCGAGCGAGACTGCACCATAGACAAGGTCACGGGATTCCAGGGCCAATATGGCTCCAAGTACTGTTACTGCGGCAAATCCGAAAAACGCAATGTCCGGCATTCCCTTGATCAGATCCTGGGCCCGACTACTAGCAAGTACGTGATCACTATGTTCAGGAACGCCAGACCTAGAAGATACGTCCAGCCGGCCCGGAGGAGTTGATCGATGCGGACTCGGGGGAAGGTCGCGCGTAGAAGGATAATGAGCGAGGACACGATTATGATCTTAATCGCTGTCCACAATAGGGCCGGGACCGGGGCCGGACCCATCCATCCGCCAAGGTAGAGGACAGAGAAGAGGGCGGAGAAGGCGTAGAGGCGAACGAACGATGCGCCTGCGGCGGACATGAACAAGAAGCCAGGATACTCAGCCTGCCATCCCATAATGATCTCAGGCTCGGCTTCGGGCAGATCGAAAGGAATTCTTTCCATCTCCGCAGTGGCGGTGATGAAGAATAGAAGAGCGCCTAGAGCCTGTGGGATTATGTACCAGCCGGGAATGGATAAGCCGAGAAAGATGACCCAAGGCTTGGATTGCGCTTGGACTATGCCGATGAGGTTCATTGTCCCAGCCATCATGACCACGCCAATCGCTGACAGCCACAGTGGAATCTCGTAGGCTGTCTGCTGGAACAGAGATCTCAGGCCCCCGATGAACGGATACTTACTATTCGCACTCCATCCTGCTAGCAGGATCAGCATGGGAGACAACGTGACGAAGGCAAGGAAGCCGGGAAGGCCTAGTTCAAGGTTCGAAATTTGCCACTCGGGCGTGAAAGGTATCAGACCAACGAGCCCGGCCCCTCCGATCAATGCCAAGACAGGTGCCGCTACGAAGAAGAACTTGTCAGCATTTCTAGGAATGAACAATTCCTTGAAAGCGAATTTGATCAGGTCAGCGAAAGACTGGAGAACCCCGCCTAGCGGGCTTGCATACAAGGGTCCTACTCGGAGCTGGACTCTTGCCGTTATCTTCCGGTCAAGCCAGATGAACAGTGCGATGATAATACCTATCGATGTCAAACCTGGGAATACTGCGACTTTGAAGAATAGTGGACTGGTCATTATCTCCAAGGAGAAACCGATCGGATCGGATATCGGGTCCGCCAATTCCTACTTCCTACCAGAGGTCCCTCTGTGATGCCAGGTGTATCGAGTATGCCAGCGGAACAAGGAGGACACCCATGAAGATCAGTATTGGCCAGGTCCCGCTTCCAGGTGGTTGCAGTGTTCGGAGCGTCAACGCCCATGCGAATAGGAACATGGCCACGACATCATAGATGACGAAGATCAACAGGTAAGGATAGTACTGAATTATGAATCGGGTCCGTCCCCTCCCAGACGGCATCTGTCCAGCCTCGTAGGTCTCAAGCTTCATCGGACTAGGCTTCGCGTCGCGGGGGGTTACTATGAGGAACAAGGCAATAATCGGGACGAGCGTGGCGACGACGATGAAGCCCAGGTAATAGAAGATCTCTGCTAATCCTGGCGCTACCATACGCCTGTCCAGTCCCCTATTATTTCTCGGATTATCGAGCCAGCAACCTTCTACCTATTATAAACCTTGAACTGAAGCCAGTCTATTCCCGTCTCTTCCACAAATAATCAGCAAACTCTTCCAAGGTCTTCCTGTTTCGGAGTCGTTTCACATTGCGCAGGGCGTTCTTCGAATTCATTGCATACTCCTGAGCTTTTCCCGTCGCGAACTTCAGCGACCCAGTCTCCTTCAAGATCCTGATAACCTGTCGGCTAGGAAGATCATTCGCCTTCAGCT
>VBBH01000042.1 GCA_005888695.1 Candidatus Bathyarchaeota archaeon | reverse complement strand
CAATACTCCTGTCATGCTCAAAAGGACATTTCGACATCCAGTTTCCCTGTACCTAGGCTAGATTTTGACTTACAACTCATGAAGCCATCAAAAAGCAACTCTAATGTTCGAGGTTAAATGAGTTGTACAGAGGGTTGGACCCCCAACTCGATCGCGGTGTCGCGGTTAGTTGAAAAGTGTCCTCACTCTATTGCCTGATGTAACGGAAGTGTGCCTATAAGCGACGGGGGTAGGAGCGTGGTGGGACCCGATCCCTTGCGCTTTCAGGTTCGAGTGTTGAATTGCTTTGTCAGATAAGAGTAGGGCGTTTATCAACATTGAGAATGTTGTCGCTTCAGCGACATTGAAGCAGAAGATTGACCTCAACGCGATCGTTCGTGTTTTTCCTGGGGTTGAGTACCGCCCGGAGCAGTTTCCGGGTTTGGTTTACCGGTTGAAGAAGCCCAAGACCGCGACCCTGATATTCAGCTCAGGAAAGATGGTCTGCACCGGTGCAAAATCTGAACGCCAGGCCCATAAGGCGGTCTTGAAAGTGGTTGACGAATTAAAGAGGGACGGGATTGTAATCCCCGGTAGGCCGGAAATTGTGATCCAGAACATTGTCGCCTCCGCCGGCCTAGGAGGCCACATTGATCTTGAGAAGGTGGTCTATGGGTTGAAGAAGACTATGTACGAGCCTGAACAGTTTCCAGGACTTATCTACCGTATGGACGAGCCGAAGGTAGTGATTCTTATCTTCGCCAGCGGCAAACTGGTCTGCACAGGGGCCAAGAAAGAGATTCAGGTTCATATCGCAGTGAATAAGCTTCAGGAGATTCTCGAGTCGAAGAACTTGATCACATACGACGGCCCAGAGAAACCTCGCTTGCCACCTCTACCCACGAAGCCCGCAGCCTAGCCGTTTGCATCCGGCTCCTATGCGTCCTCACACAGAGCGTTAGACTTTGGCAAGAAGAATAGCTATTCCGCCCAGCAAAACGCGTCCATAGTACCTTTCTTCTGTAATCCAAGAGGCATGACGAGTATGATGTACCTCAAAACACCTATAGGCAGCGAAACCCTTCCATCTGCAAAGGTGAAAGATAGGATGCGCAATCCGTTCCGAAGAAAATCCAAGAAGACATCAGACGCAGAGACAGCAAAATAAGTCTAGATCGATTCTCCCGGAAGACTTCCCTTCTCTAAGGGGCCTAGGACAGGCAAGACGACCAGAGGGAGGATCCGGACAATCGCGAGGGGACCCTTAGGTCCAAAGAATCGTTTCTTGTTCTTCATCATCTGGTCAGCGGATTCTCAATTCGCTTATATCTCAGCTTGGGAGGTCGGCCTTTCGAATGACTGACAACCTTGACCGGAACTTCAGTCTTGCCAAGAAAGATCACAGTGGCTGTCGAGGGTTCGCCACCTTCCCTTAAGGCAGCAGAGTATGCTCTTGAACTTGCCTCGTTAACAGGGTCGGCAGTCATAGCACTTCACGTAATTCTTCTCCCCCAGTATATCGACGAGCAAACGAAATCCCGCCTTAGAGAAGAATTGACAGCAAGAGGCGAGAAAGTTCTTGACCAAACCAACAACATGCCCAGAAAGAAGGAGGTCATTTTCACTCGAAGAATCCTCGAAACGAACACATCTATCGCGTTGACCATATGCGATTTCTCGGAACGCGAAGGCGCAGATCTCATAATTCTAGGCGATAGGACTGAGGCGTCTCCAGTTGCTAGACTGATGCTGGGAAGCGTGGCGGCTGGGGTGGCAAATAATGCGAGTTGTCCTGTTCTTGTCGTAAGGTAAGAAGTAACCTGGGTCACAGGGAGGAATAATTTGGGTAATCCGATTAGAATAGGAAACCGTGAAGATCTCATCTTCATCCTTTCTGAAGCGTCCACGCTGGAGCATATGGTAATGTGCGAATATCTTTTCGCGGCTTTCAGTCTCAAACGTGGGACAGGCGAGGGACTGACTAGCGACCAATTGAAGGCCGTTACAAAATGGGAACGAGTCATATCTGACGTAGCAACTCAGGAAATGCTTCATCTCTCCCTCGTCAATAACATGCTAACAGCCATCGGAGCTGCACCCTACTTCGGCCGTCCGAATTTTCCGCATCCCTCAAATTATTTTCCGCCGAGCATTCAACTGGTGCTTCTTCCGTTTGGCGAGGAAGCGCTAAGACAATTTCTGTATCTTGAGCGACCGGATGGGATGGCTATCGAAGGCGTGCCTGGGTGGGAAGCTATTGGTGCCCTTCCTGAGAAGGAAAGAGGGACGGGAATTGTCCCGGAGCAGCAGTATTTTTCCACGATTGGTAATCTCTACCGGGGAATAGAACAGGGCTTCTCAACCCTGGTCAAGAAGTACGGTGAGAAGCGAGTCTTCATCGGTGGCAGCGAAGCGCAAGCGACAAGTGAGTACTTTGGATGGCCCAAGCTCACCCCAGTGACAGATCTGAAGACGGCCACGGAGGCGGTCGAGGCTATTGTTACCGAAGGGGAAGGCGCGAGAGGTGACTGGACAAACGCGCATTTCGGCAAGTTTCTCGGCATTCTTAACGAGTATATGGAGATGAAGAAACAGAATGCTGATTTCGCTCCAGCGAGATCGGTTGTTCCCGCGTATGTCAGGCCACCAAATGATGCCGAGGCGCAGATAACCGACCCTTTGACCGGTGGAGTCGGTGATTTGTTCAACGCAACCTACGGCGTTGTACTCACTGTTTTGAGCCGGTTCTTTACCCGTGGGGATGCAACGACTGAAGAGCTTAGAAAACTCAGCGACGCTGCGGTTCAACTAATGACGAATATCATTAAGCCACTAGGTGTTCTCTTGACGACCTTGCCGGTTGGGCATCATCTTCCCGGCATAACGGCTGGCCCATCTTTTGAAATGTACCGTAGGCCGTACCTTCTTCCTCGGCATGAAGAAGCCAGATTGATTCTTTACGAGCGGCTCACCGAGCTATCGGATGACGCGGCTAGGCTAACAAGTAGTCCGTCTGCGCCTAAGGAGTTAAGGATGATTGAAGCTACTCTCAGAGAGCTTGCGATCTTCTTATCATAGGTCGAAAATTGAGAATTACACAACTGGTCGGGGCCCCCGGATTTCGAGGTGTACCTTGGCTAGGGCTGTTGCTCAAGCCTTCACACAGCCCTGAGGGACTGGAGCATGGGCCCCTCAAGACTCACAATGGTCATGTGTGCCTTCCATTTGGAAATTATCTCCTCGACGTAACTGATCTTGGAAACAAGAACAATACTCAATTAGCCAGGCGCACTGATTGTTCAGAACCGGGCCGAAAGTAATTGGTTCATGTCAGCGGGGTCCTGAGCTTCCGACGTTGGCGGAGCGTTTCATAGGCCTACTCGTCCTCGTTCTCTCGGTGACAACTGTCCTCATAGCACGCGTGATTGCCTTCTATCTCAAGATAGTCGTACCTTTAGGATAGCGGCTTTGCAGAAAAACTCGCATCACTACATAGCTCTCCTAGTTCATTCTGCCTGCCGTTCTAAGTATGCGAAGAGCGTTTAGGGTTATCATCTCATTCGGTTCATTCCGGCCCCAATCAACTATTTCCACGTTTGACACGGCGAGTTTCGCTCGGTTCTTGCGTTTCAGGTTCCAGTAGTATCCTTCGGGTTTCCACAGTCCGTCTTTCTGCCGTTTTGACTCGACGAGATCGATAGCATCTTTGGTCCGAGGGTCTCCCAATTTGTCTGCGCGTTGTAGCATTACTAGTGCTTGGAGAATATCATAGTGCCAGTACAATGGATAATGAAGCTCAGTGAAAGAGTGAATCGACCGGTGAACTTTTGAGTGAAATGTCTCAGGCTGACGTACCTCTTCGGATCGACAGGAACGAAAGATCCGGTGTTTGAGAAAGAATTCGGCCGCTTTCTCCGCAGAGTCTAGCGCATCTTTGTCGTCGGTCGCACGGTAGTATTCGACCAGTCCCCACATTGTCGAAAGACTCTCATTGAACGAAGAGTGCTTCGCCTCCTCTTTCCGGTCACAATTCCACCCGCCATCAGGCCACTGCCATCGTATCAGGGACTCTGCGAGCTGTTTGACGCGAGGATCATCGGCGATTCCTAAACGGCTGCAGACTGCGAGCGCATTTCCTTCTTGTGAAGCGCATCTTCGGTAGAGTCCGTTGATCTTGGGAACGTTGCGAATGTGTGCCTCGCTTAGGAGCCATTTGAGGACAAGATCAGTTGCCTTGATTGCGGGCCTAAATCCTGAGGGGATTCCGAGTTCGACGAGAGAGACTAGTCTCCAATGGGCACCTGTCCATTTCTGGTATGGATGTAGACCGAAGCCGCCATCTGTCCTCTGCCCAGAGAGGAGAAGCTGTACTTTGGGACCTTGTGGAATTTGCTTTCCTGCAGACTCAACCTCGGGTGAGTCTTCGGACTTACCAAGGACTTCAGTTAGAGTGAGGTATCGGATGGAAGGGTCGTCTGATTGCAGCAGCCAGTTTACTGCGGGGTCGTTGTGCACTGTTTCTTGCATTGTGCGTTTCGTCAAATTGCAGATTGAGGCTTAAATTCTCTTCCCGGTCGAACTGCTATGGGATTCCAGCTTTCTGATAACAGAGGAGCTAGACTAGAAAGCTGGCGCCCGACCGAATCTTATTAACCAAGAATCCAGCACAGGCTCGACACTCGAAAATGACAATGATGTCTTGTCAAGCTCGGACACCTTCTATGAGGGTGCCGTGTGAAAACTGTGAGGATCCTCATTGTCAATGTCCGATCTGTCGTGAAGCAGCCATCACTGCACAGCTCAGGTCGAC
>VBBH01000041.1 GCA_005888695.1 Candidatus Bathyarchaeota archaeon | reverse complement strand
CGTCGCAGATGATCTATCGCGACTCAAGCTCCCAGAATATTTGGCCGCAATGCGGGTTGTCGCCGCAGAATCCTATCGCGTCCTGAAGCCAGACCATTACTGCGCGGTCCTGATAGGCGACACCAGGAAAGCACGACACTATATTCCGATATCCATCGGAGTCCTTCAAGCATTCCTCAGCGTCGGATACACGTTGAAGGAGGATATTATCAAATTACAGCATAAGATGATGGTGACTCGGTTGAAGTGGAGAGGACGCAATTATGACTTTTACAAGATCGCCCATGAACACCTCTACGTATTCAGGAAACCGGGTATGGAAGAGGATCTTTCGAAGGTCAAGTATAGTCGTAGATGGTGGTAAACGAAGACGATGATTATCTTGTCCCGGCGAGTATTACTCGTTGCAGTCTAAACCAGGTATATCCGTCGCTTTCCCCTATCTGGAACGCCCGGCGAAATCTTGGATTTGCTCCAAGCATCATACGTCTCAAGACCTCCGTTCTCTCCTTGTCGCAACCAGCCCTCATCGCCCAATCCTCCAATTGAAGCAACACGGGAGAATACTTCCTTCCCTTTGTCGTCAATCCGGCCTCCTTGAAGAGATTGTTGAGCTCTGAGAGTTTCAAGGCCTTCTGATGGCTCGGATCCCGGAACCGTTCAAATTCATCATGAAACCTTGCGGCCTCCTCGTCCTCTGGAGATATCTGATCCGCGATTATGATTCGTCCTCCCTGCTTCACCAGCCTAGCCATCTCTTTCACCACG
The DNA here is from genome assembly GCA_005888695.1 of Candidatus Bathyarchaeota archaeon. The sequence continues at coordinate 4,031 of VBBH01000041.1, read as the reverse complement.
GGTCCCGGGTCCGGAATATGGTGCAAGGCCAATCTGGAGACGACATTGTCGAAGGACTGATCTGGAAATGGTTGTCTGCTACCTTCTGCAAGCAAGAAGGTCGTGTGATCGTTGACCGCCTCCCTTTCAGCATGCTTTCTCGCCCAGCCAAGCATTTCTCTCGTGATATCGGTCCCAATGACAAGACCCTTCGTCTTGTGAGCGAAATCGACCGCGACGAAGCCCGTCCCGGAGGCAACGTCGAGTACAGTGCTACCCGGTTCTAGTTTTGCGAGACTGATTATCTTGGACAAGAATTCCTTGTCGGAGTGGACCTTACTCTTGGCGAATTGCTCGGCGATTCCAGCTTTGCTGAATTGATCTCTAGATAACGCCAACAATCATCTCCCCGCCAGTGATTATGCCAATTCTTCCTTTTTCCAAAACATTCGTCACAGCGGAGCCTCCTTGTGATAACGGAAAGATAATGTTGTTTGCTCGCCGACAACTGACGACTGAGCCTTACTTTTGGTCGAGCCAGCGAGGTCTGGCACAAGACTTTCGTACTTCGAAGTCAATCCGAAATAGACCGTTCCTGAGTCGTCATCATCTATGGATAGCCCTGTGGTAATCAAGGAATTGACTCCAAAACACCTAGGAGACTTCCTGCACTTCTTTGACCATGAAGCGTTCGCTGACAATCCCAAGTGGGCCGGATGCTACTGCATGTACTACTATTACGCCGGCCCTAAGGAAGAATGGAGGGTCAAAAATGGCCCCGTCAATAGAACGGACATCGCCAAGCTGATCGAATCTGGACATGCGCAAGGATTCCTAGCGTATCAGGATTCAAAGCCAGTCGGATGGTGTAATGCCGCACCGAGGAAGATGCTTCCCACTCTTGAAAGATACCCATCAATGCGAGTCGACGATCCAGACAAAGTGGGTTCCATAGTATGTTTCGTAGTTGCGAAAAACCACAGAGGGCGAGGGATCGCGAAGCTGATGCTTGAGGCGGCCTCCGACAGATTTCGGAAGCAGGGATTGTCCTATGCTGAGGCCTATCCAGCTTCGGAAGCGAAGAGTGAGGCCGACAATTATCCCGGACCATTATCAATGTACCTCGCAAACGGCTTCACAATCTATCGGCAAAATGAATCGGTCACCATCGTCAGGAAGGCACTCCATCCTTCGGTGTCATGACGACACCGGTTGAAATCTCGAACCTCTGTTTCGTCCTATTCTTGGGATAATCCAAACTAAGGGGGAAACTTATCTACGGTGAAGCCACTAGGTTTCAGGTTAATGAACACGCGCGGTGCACTCATCGCGTACGCGGTAACTGTTGTCAGCATAGGCTTCTATCTCTCATCCCCACGTTTCGGCGGAGGATACTACAGCAACTATGACCGTTACTTGCTTCTAAGTAATATTTTGTACTCGGTTGGAATCGGTGGAATGGTAACCGGGCCGTACTTTGGCGTTGCCGCACTGTTGGTGAAGAAGGATGAATCTGTGTGGGCACTCGTCAACAGGCTCATACATGGACACATCTCGGTACCCTTCATAGGTGGGCTCGCCCTCGCCTGGGGAGGAGCATTCAGCGGTTTTGCTGCATCGTTCTTTCAGGGAATGGTCATTGTCCCTTACACAGTTTTCGTATTTCTCGGCACTCTGATCACTTAAATGGCAAGCCGAGGAACGGCCGTGACTGCTTCGCCTCCGGTTCTCAACACCTAACACTCACCATAGCGTAGAAACACTTTTTGCAGATACCTAAACAGGCGAGGATCGGTTCAATCCTTGGCCGCAAGTGATCATCCCGTCCTCGATTACATCGACGGAAACTATCAATCGTATGTCGAGAAACTTCGGGAGTTAGCCCGCCAGCCTAGTGTATCCGCGCAAAATCTTGGACTCGAAGAAACGGCGCGGCTCGTGAAGCGTATGCTGGAGGAGACTGGTTTCCATGTCGAACTTGTCCCATTATCCAAAGGCCCGCCAGTAGTCTACGCAGCATTACCCTCAAAGAAGAAATCTTCCCGGACAATTGTTCTCTACAATCACTATGATGTGCAACCACCAGAGCCAATCGAGCTATGGAAATATCCACCATTCTCCGCGACAATTGAGGATGGAAAGATCTACGCGAGAGGCGTGACCGACAACAAGGCGAACATCGTCTCCCGGATGATGATCGCCAAAGCATTTCTCGAAACCCAGGGAGACGTCCCTTGCAATATCAAATGGGTCATCGAAGGAGAAGAGGAGATCGGCAGCGTCCACTTTCCAGAGTTCGTATCGAAGTATAGAGACAAGCTAAACGGGCAGGCCGGGATATGGGAATTCGGCGGACTAGAGGCCAACGATGTCCCGGCTGTGACGTTGGGTTTGAAAGGAATGCTGTATGTCGAATACAAAGTTCAGACCGCGCAGAAGGATGCGCACTCGGCGCGTGCGGCTATAATACCCAACCCGGCTTGGCGTCTTGTCAAACTCTTGGATACTATCGTCAACGGTGATGGAAAGATACTCGTCGAAGGCTGGTACGATGACATCAGAGAACTCACGCGAAAGAGTTGGACGCGATAAGAAGGATGCCGCTCGACGAGGACGATATCAAGAAGGAATTAGGCGTCAAACACTTCCTCGCTGGACTGTCCGGGTTCGAACTGAAGAAAGCCTATCTCGGAAATCCTACTGCGAATATCGCGGGCGTCTGGTCCGGATATACAGGCCCTGGACACAAGACGGTTCTGCCTTCGATCGCCCAGGCGAAGATGGACTTCCGACTAGTTCCTGACCAGGACTCGAACAAGCTGGCAAAGAAGCTCCGCGACCATATCAACGAACATGGCTTCACCGAAGTCGAGCTGACTCTCCAAGCTGAGAACCCGGCTGCCCGGACGCCTATCGACTCTGAAATTGCCAGAATAGGAGCCGAGACAGCTAGAGAAGTGTTCAACCGAGAACCCGCAATATTGATCAACTCTGCAGGCTCAGGACCCATGCACTACTGGACCAACGCGTTGAAGATTCCTACAATTGCAATAGGCGTGAACCATGCCCACGGCAACCCGCACGCGCCCAACGAGAACCAGAGAATCGACGTATTCATCCAAGGAAGCAAGTGGGTAGCTAGAGTGATAGAAGAGTTCGCAAGAGCTTCTTAACAGGGGAGTCCAGACCGAAAGTATAGCCGGATCCAACGAAACTCCGAATCCCTGTAACGAGAAGAGGATCATTTTCTGCTAGAAATCGATCGAAAACACGCACTTTTCGCTAGAAATCAGTTTTTTCCCTCGTGAACTTTGAGCGTGGGAGGGGGGAGGGGTACCTTTTAGAAAGAAAATTTTGAGCGTGGAAACAAGAATCCCCGAGGATTCGAGAGTCGTCAGCCCGGGCTCTGGGAAGAGTGAAACTATTCAGTCTCTATCTTTCTCGGAATCCTCTCAGGACGCTATCTTCTGAACGACGCTTCTTCGTCCTATCGAAGACTACGATAAGCCCGCCCGCTTGCATGACCAAGACCGTGCCAACCCCACCAATCACCGCGGGACCGATCAAGAGGGACGAGAGTATCAAGGAGAATCCTATGAACTCCATCCAGCTGGTTCTGTGCAAACGTCCAATCGAAGCAGTATTCACTTGACGATTGTTTAAAACGGGACTCGACCGTTTCACGGAAGAAAAGTAGGCGACATTCAAAAAGGGACCCAAACCTGATGCTCGCTCGAACGGGGAAACTGAGCAATTTCTAGAGACAACGGTAAACTCAACTAGTAGTACACACTTTCCTAGCAAGGGGGAAGAATCGAGATTGGCGAGAGTGGAGCTCAAACATCTCCCGAAGGAAACCTCCCATGAAGCAGTTCAGTTTCTCCAGTCCAAATATCAAACATCGGCCAAAGTTCACGGGTCCACAGTAGACGTCGAAGGAGTCACTGACAAGCAGCTACGACTGATCATCCGGAAATTCTTGCACTCAATTTCAATGGATGAGTACCGAGCAGTGAGCGAACCCGGACAGGTTGAGATCCTGCCTCCAAAGC
>VBBH01000100.1 GCA_005888695.1 Candidatus Bathyarchaeota archaeon | reverse complement strand
GTTGATGAGTAGGGGAAGGTCTCGCCAGCTTTTGATCCATTTACTGTAGGACTCGTAAATAATCGTCTCTGAAGTGGGTCGTACCGCGAGTCTCTCGGCTAATTCTGTATCTCCGGAATGGGTCACCCAAAATACTTCCGGAGTGAAGCCTGCAAAGTGCTCTGTCTCCTTTTTCAGCAGTCGCTCAGGAATTAGCAGGGGAAAATAGGCGTTGGAATGTCCCGTTTCCTTGATCCTTCGGTCAAAGTACTCTCTGATCTTTTCCCAAATTGAGAATCCATAGGGCATAAGCACCATGAAACCTTTGGCGCTTGAGTAATCTGCCAGCTGAGCCTTGGTCACGACCTGAGTGTACCATTCTGAAAAGTCCTCGGCCTTGTGCGCTGTGATGCCTAGGTCCTTTGAAGTTGCATCCTTTCGATCTTTCTTAGAATTCGAGCCTAGTAATTGCTGGTTATTCGGTGCAGGCTTGTTCTGGAAGAGAGTCACCCATATTGGATCACTCTGAACTAGAGCAGAGACTGCTCTTTTTTCTTATTTAGGCTTTCGTCCTGTACGAAGCCCAATCGCCAGTGTCAAACGCGAAGAAGGGGGCGTTTGTTTACCGACTAACTTGGCGCTCCAATTCCTTGCCAGCCAGGTTTTCCTCCCTCGGGACCCAAACGAGCTTGGCTTGTTGAGACTTGAGAAGGCCTTTGCATTCTTCATATATCGTTTTGAGATTCTGCGCGTTGACTTTCCACCCGTCTTGCAGCTGACCAACGAGAAGTTTGCTGTCGGTGAAGATCGTCGCGCCCTTGGACCTCGGATCTCTCAATGCTTGGAGAAGCGCGAAGTATTCCATCTCATTGTTCGTAGCGTTTTCTAGGGTTCCCCTGATCTTGGAGCTGTCTTCGAATATTATGCAGTATTTCCCCTTCTGGCCGGGTAACAATGCTCCGGATCCATCAATCCAGATTTTCATAGATTTGGTGCCTGCCGGAGGTCAGTTGCTTAAGCATGCAAGAAATTTTGCGAATATTGAAGTATTCAACTAGGCTTTTTCCGGTTTGACCTTCAGCTTCTCTGGAAGATACTTGTCGACTATGTAGGTGAGTCCATATCTGCTGAAGGCTTCTTGCTCTGACTTCTTTCTGATCTTCCGGAACGTATCGATTTCACGATTCCACATGCTACCTTTGTAACGTGGATCTTTCTCCAACTCGTTGAGCCTTTTTATGTCTAGATCGGTCAGTGGGTCGCTTGGTAGTTTGTAGTCTACAATGTCTGTGGCCCAGACGCCGCTCCAGACAGCATCCGGAGTATTGAGGTCCCGCAAATGTGCAGCGTTGGCGCTGCCCGAGATTATGACCATGGCAATATGCATGCCCCATGGATCACCGTCAGTGAATATGTAAACCGGCAATTCCAGTTCCTGGTTAAGTCTCCTCAGGATGAACCGCGTGGCTCTCGGGGCTTGGCCTGCTGTATGTATAAGGAGCGCCTTGTAGCGTTGATGGACTCGTTCTTCGATGAACCTTGTAAAGAGACCGCCTTTCTCTATCGCGATCACCTTGTCCACCCTTCTCTTGTCTGGCCGAACAAAGTCCGCGGTTGTGAGGGCGGGGCCGATCATGACGCCGTCGGGGTGGCTGGTCAGATTCAGCTGCCGGCCTTCATACCCCGGGACTGTGTATTCGACGGTCAGGTCGCCGAATATTGCACTGCGTTCTTCAGGGTAGACATTGAAGTCTTCGCGAGAGAACCGAACCACCGACTCGAGATCAGTAATGAGATTGTCACTTTCTTGCTGGTCTTGGAAATCCATCTCGTATGCCTGGGCTGAGTAGAAAACGTCTCGAAGTGTGCTCGTCTTGTTCTGCTCCGTCAACTCATCGACGAACATGGCTGTCCATAATAATTGTGTGAAGGGTCGAATGTGGCGGACGTTCCTGGCGCTTCTCTTCACGCTCCTCTTACCCAGTATGTACTGTCGTGTCTTGTCGTCGTAGAGGATGTTTGCTATGGAGCGGCTCGGCATCTTGACGGATGGAAAGTCGTTCTTGAGCAATTGGCCGTAAACGTCTGAGCCCATTTCTCGGAGGGAGGAGAGAACTTTCTCCTTCCTCTCCTTCATGAGGCTCTTACGCTTGCTCTTCCTCTGCCGTTGATCCTCTTGTTGTTGCTTCTTCTCCTTCTTCCTCGGCGGTATACTTCATCACTCCTTTCAGTAGTTGTTTGACGTCCGGCTCTTTCTTCTCCTTCGCTAAACGTGTCGAGAAAACCGCTACTTTCGGCAGATATTTTTCGAACACGTCCAATCTCTTCTTTTCCCGTTCGAGGTGCTCCCGACGGCTGAGATAGATCTTGAGTGATCTTCCACTCTCCCTCAACGCGTTGAGTATTTCGTGCTCCACCTCAGGTCGGTCCGCAATGAACTCCTTTCCTACCGTCTTGTAGGGTATCTTAGTGCTGCAAACATGCACGAAAACTGCGAGCGGAGTCTCACCAGGTATGACCCTGTAATTACGCCAGTCTATCAGCTCGTTTACGACGTTCCATGAAACGTCGCTTGCCTCGTCAAAGAGCAGGGGAATCTTGTTCGCGAACCTAAAAAGTAGGATCCTGCCCTCGGCTTGTATGGCTTTCGTGCTTGCTAGGCCTATCTCGACGATGAATGGAAACCCGGCGTACGTGTCAGGTTTCCTCTGTAGAGTTGTGACGAAGGCCGTTCCGTCATCTATCTGCTCCTGACTGACTCCGAGTTCCTTCTTAATCCCCGTCGCCAGCAGCTCCTCCCCGAGGGGTGAGAGGCATGTGGGGTCCGGGGCGAGAAAGTCCTCGTATGATTTCATCGCTTTGACAAGTTTGAGAACATCGTCGGGTCCCATATTCCGAGGCGTCTTCTTCTGACCTAGTCCTGCGTAATGGAGGAATTTTCTTGCGGTCGTCTCTCCGATTCTTTGGAAGTGGCTTCGGAGGAATTCCTGGAGGCTTTTTGCCTCGGTTATTTTCAAGAGTCTTTGGACGGTTTCTACATCGACTCCATGTGGATGTGGAGAGGTCTCGGTCGGCGCTTTCGGAACCTTAGTTGTTCCACGGACGAACTTGTAGAGTCGTCCTCTGGGATCTACGAAGGTGATGTTGGCGTACGGAACGATGATCGCGGTCTGCTTCATGTATTCGAGTATCTTGGCCATGGCGCGGCTGTAGTCCGCCTCGGTCCGGAATTCCACGATCGTTCCGCGCCAGTGTGCCGGGTTCGAGCGCTGTTTGTGCTTGATGATCACGGGCTTGTTCTGTTGGATGTCGATCCGGATTTGATATTCGACTATTCTCTTCCTTGGGTTGTTGCTTGATGCGATCGTTGCCTCGCTATGGGTTGTTATCTGTCCGTAGAGTAGGGCCATTTTGCCTCCGAGTCCGAAGGTGCCCCTGGTCTGGCGCAGCTTGTACTTAGATCCGTAGAGGACCTGTCCGAAGGCTGACGGGATAATATCGCCAGGAACCCCTATCCCATTGTCCTCTACTCTTACCACGTAGGTGCCGGGACCATCTACTGGACCGGACTCCAGGGAGACCCTGACGTAGATATCGGGGGGTATTCCGCCCGTTTCGCATGCGTCGAGAGAGTTTTCTACCAGTTCGCGGATGGTCGAGTATAATGCTCTAGAGGGGCTTGTGAAGCCCGCGATGTCACGGTTGCGATAGAAAAAGTCGGCTGCACTAATCTCCTGGAACGCTTCTTGGACGAGTGTCATGGTTTCTTGGCTTGTACCTGTTGGCCTTCCCAGAGGCCCAGTGCCTTCTCCTTCTTCGCCTCGCTCTTCTTCCTTCGGAGGAATTTATAAACGGTCCCGTGCTGTCTACCCTTTAGAAGCTTCTCGATGGCATCCTTGGCCGTGGAAACTGAGTCATAGCTTCCAATAATCGAAACCGTGTGCCCGCTTACCGATACCAGTGTTCCTGTCATCTCTTCAATTATCCTCCGAGTCTTTCCCTCTCTACCGATAATCCGACCATCAACACGTCTAATCTCTGCCTCGTTCTTTCCGAAAATGTCATGAAGATCAAGAACATCCAATGTATTGTCCTCATTTACGAGGCTGAGAGCTCTCTCCGGCGAGAAGCCCCGACCGATTGCGACAACAATGTCCTTCGCCCGCAATGCATTGGATGGATCCTGGGTATATTTCCTTAGTCTGATGTCTACCAACCCGGTTTCGCTATCGATGGTGAGATCTACGCCCATAGAGTCCTCGACTCTGGATTTTACCGTTCCCTTCGGTCCCACCAAAACGCCGATGCGATCCTTTGGAATTGAAGCGTTTACCCTTACTTCTGACATCAAGCCTTGGCCACCTTTTTGACGAATTCTTGAGGAGAGACGGTTTTTACCTTGAACTGGCTGAAGTAATGGTTCAAGTTTTCGATGTCTCGCTCGAGGAAGGCTTGTGCTTGCGGATGCTCCGTGGTGACCGCTTGACCGAAGTCGATCAGTACAGGATAACTATTCGGCACCATTATGTTGTATTCACTGAGATCTCCATGTACCAGTTTGGCCTTCCTGTAGAGCTGCTTGACGATTCCAAGAATCGCTTTGTACCATCCGGTCGGGGACGAGAGGGGCACGTCTCTGAGCAATGGTGCTGGCTTGCCGTCTTTCCCGATGAAGCTCAGGACGAGGACATTCTTTTCCACGGCTATTGGGGTTGGAACGTTGATTCCTGCTTCTTGGGCAAGTTGGAGGTTCTTGTATTCCTTGAGCGTCCACATGTCGACAATATCCGCGGTCGAATGCGGTATCTCCTTGAACCTCTGGTCGCCGACAAGATATTTGAGCCGGCCCTGTCGGAAGATGGCCGAGGTTGTGAGGAAGATCTTGATGGCCACCTCACCGCCTTCGCCATCGGTTCCTCGGTACACCCTGCTTTCTTTTCCGGACTTGATGACACCGTGAATCTCTTTCAGTTTTCCGGTGTTCAGCAATCTTAGGACGGTCATTATCGTCCGTCGATCGAAGACCTCTTCGAGAGTGTCTAGGTTTTCGCTCCGCTTATTCTTCATCCTAGACTCTCGGTCGTATCGCACCTCCTGCTTGAGGAGCCGCTGGTCAACCTTCTCTCTCGTCAGATTCTCATGCCTGCCCTACTATTATCCGGAGGTTTCATCTAGAATAAGTGTGAGCGGGCTTCGATATCTGAAGCTTAGGGAAGACATAGACCAGTTTTTCAGCCTCTCTGCTGTTTTGCTTCATCACATATTCCAATAGTGAACGGAGTCGGCGTCTCCTTGTTGGCCGACGATTTTATAGGAATTCCGAGCCCCCATACGCTTCGATAGAGAGAACGACTCGAGCTACGATGTCTTACGTTGAGAGGGTTGCTCTTTGTCGCTCTTGCTAGCATCCGTCTGAGGTTCGATCGGATATACACTGGACATCAATCCTTCGACACTATCTCCGCGGCGTGTGCTTCGGGAGTTAATTATGGCCGCAATCTCCGATTCAGAGAGGGTTTTCGAAGGTTTCTCTGGCACGATCCCCTCGTGACGGAAGAACAAAAACAGAATAAGCAACGACGCGAAGGCGAGATATTCCAGCCAGTTGACATCGAACGGAATGAACGATGAGAATCTGAACTTCACCTGGTCTATGCCCCTCATTAGCAGGACAAAGACAAAAGCCCCAACACCGACCCCCAAGTTATTTGCCGCGCCTCCGATAATAATCACCAACCAAGGGTAAAAAGTCCAAGTCACCCTCGTCCAAGTGTCTGGCCCAACCGAGCTGGAATAGAATGTGATGAGTGCCCCGGCCATCCCGCTGATAGCAGAGGCAATGATGATTACGTTTCTTCTTACGGCCAGATCATTCTTTCCTAATGCCTTTGAAGCAACCTCATCGTCTCTTATTGCACGAAGCGTTCTTCCCAGCGGGGAACGTGCCACTCCTTCGGAGTAGAGATAGACGAGCCCGCAAAAAGTGACGACGGCCAAGAGAACGGCGACGTCTCTAACCTTGAGACCTGTAAGTGCTAGTAGCGATGGAATCAAAACTATTCCGTGGAGACTAGTACAAATTTGGCCCAATGGGCATGGGCTGGCCCATGCGAACACGTCGGGTACCAAGATCCCTTGAGTTCCACCAATAAACGGCTCATAGCTGCGAAGAAAAATCTGGAAGAACTGAGCCGAGGCTAACAGCAACATTCCGAGGTAATCCTCCCTCAGGTTTTCCCTACCGGCTACAACGGAGAAAACTAGCCCCAAAATACCTCCGATCATGGCACCGAGAACGACCCCCAAAAGGAGAATCTCGATAGATAACGGAAAGTTTTCTCCCAAGGACAAGTTTGCGCTGTTGATTACCTGTGCGATGTGGTTGTTGTAATCACCAGAAGTGTTTATCTTCAGCAATAGGACGGCAACTCGCCCCGTCACAGCGCCTGCGACGGCTGCGCCGCCTGCGACGAAGAGTACTTTCCCAAAATTGGGTACTCCAGCGTAACCTGCCTCGAGGTTAAGTGTGAGGCTGACAGCAAGAATGAGGGCATATGCTATAACGAAATCTATCGTGAAACTGACAATGTCAATCCCGAAAAAGGGAATTATCGGTACTCCAAGTTCGATCATCGATGGAAGAACCTCACAATTATTCTAGACGATAATCTCCAAATTCTCCTTCCGCGACTTTGCATCCTTGTCGGGAGATTCCAGAGCAATCGAATGATATTTCGTGGGTCGATAGACACCAATCCTCGCGGGAACAACAGTAGTGTCGCAATCATGATCAAAAGAGGGACTCCCTTTTGATAACCTATGACCTCAGAGCCACCGATTGAAAATGAAACGGGAATCGTCAAAAACTGTGAAGTGACTTGTATTTTGGTTTGGGCAAGGTAAGTCGTGATCAGAATCTCGCTCGCTCCAATTATCACTCCTCCCAAGATTGCACCGTAAATGCTCGCTAGCCCTCCCAATACACTGGCCGCGAATATTCCAACGATTAGGTTCGACCCCTCATCCACGCTGCCACGTTGGGACAGGATGTAGTAGGAACCGGATGATGCTGCGAATCCTCCTGCTAAGAACCAGGCGATCACGTACATCAATTCGACATTGATTCCCAAGACCTGGGCGAGCTTAGGATTCTCAACGGCCGCACGCATCGCTACCCCCAACTTCGTCCAGGTGAGGAGAGCCAGAAGGGCGATGCTAAGGACGGCAAGCAGGAGTGGGGCCGCAAATACTATTCCAGGCACACCCAGTATAGAAAAATCGGCGTTGAATAACTGAGGGAAGCTCTTGCTATCGTTCAAACGATATACGTTGAAGAGATAATCCGAGAATATACCAAAGATGCCAACAAAGCCTATGTCAATCGCTAGAGTCGCAATCATCAAAGCAACCAATGAGGAGCCTCTCCTGGCTAGAGACCGCAAGACGACAAGATACATAGTCACAGAAACCAAGGCTCCGATCAGAAACGCGATCGGTGCCGACAAGTAGGGAGTCATCGTGGACCCAAGTACCTTGTAGTTCAGTCGATACAACGTGTACGAAGTGTACATCCCGATGGTGACGAATGAACCATACGCAAAATTTGGAACCTTCGTCGTTATGTAGGTCAAGGTTAGCCCCAGCGCCATTAATCCAAACAGAGACCCGTAGACAGTTGCACTTCTTACGTTCGGATCGGCCAAATTGGAGATGAGGAGGAACAGAATAACAGCGAGAAATATCCCAACAATTTCGATCTTAACCATCGTAGTCGAAGATAGCCATTTGACAAGGCGCGAGAGCTTCGCATCTTGCGTTCCTTCCGAGAAAGGGGCCTCGCCCAGACCTTTTAGCCCTCCACCCCCAACGTATCCCGAACTCTAATATAGCTTATATCCGGTGAAGTATGACCCGTCGGTAAGTTGCAACCAGCAACAGCACCAGTCGCACCTGGAGCGAAGACCGTTTCGCTTGTAATAGCTCTAATTCTGATAATAGTAGGAACTGTCGCGGGGTTGGCAGTGGGTTACTATGCGGCCCCTCGAAGCACGGGGGCGAGCAGTCTCTGCTCTTCCGGGCAGACTTTTACCCTAGGAGCGTTGTTGGACCTGTCGAAGGAACTGTCTAGTCAGGGCAACAGGGCGAAGAGATCTACGGCCATGGCGATAGACGACGTAAACGCGTTCCTTTCAACGGGTGGCTGCACATCCAAGTTTGCGATCTCAGTTAGCGATTATCAGCTTGACAATTCCATAGGAGCAACTGACTTGGCGAACTTTGCATCTTCAGGGATTCAGGTGGTCGTCGGACCATTAAACAGTGGTACTGCCCAGTACATCCTATCTTATGCGAACTCTCACAACATAGTAATGATCAGCCCGTCATCAACATCACCGGCCCTAGCAATTGCTAACGATGACCTCTTCAGAACCGTTCCTAACGACGCGGCTCAAGGGTTGGCAGACGCGAGAATGATCAGAGATAGAGGTGCAAATGCTCTCATCATTGTTTACAGAGACGATACTTACGGTGGCGGTCTCGCCAATGCCACGGAGAGTAGATTCACTGCGCTTGGTGGCACCGTCGTATCCAAGATCAAGTACGACACGAAGGCAACCGACTACACTCCAACCGTAACAGCTCTGTTCAATGCTTACACTGCTGCGGATACTGGAGCCAACACAGGCAAAGTCGCGATGGATTTCGTATCGTTCGAAGAATTTGGTTCGATAATCATCCAGGCGAACCAGCAGCATTCCTCACTGCTGAGTTCCCCACTCCCGTGGTTTGGGACTGATGGAGAGGCGAACGATGCCGTGCTGTCGAGTAATGCAACAACGGGCCCACTACTGGCTCAGGTGAGACTTCCGTCGAGCCTGTACGCACCTACCAATAGTAGCAAGACAGTAGATTTTCTGACCAGATACTCGCAAAAGTACTCGCCTGACATTTGCGATGGATACTGTTTGAGCGCGTATGACGATGTTTGGCTCGGAGCGTTGGCAACGCTTCAAGCAGGAAGTTACAGCGGAACTGCCATCCAGAAGGTTATACCCACCGTGGCCTCGAACATGTTTGGAGTCACCGGATGGATGAGCCTGCAACCCAGTGGCGATAGGACTCCGACCTCATACCAGATATGGAAGGTTATCACGCCGGCGTCGCCCAAGTGGGTTCTAGCCGGAAGCTGGGACCAGTCGACCGACACAGTAACGTGGGTAAGTGCACCGTAGCGGAAAGAATTATCGGCACCTTACCTCTCCTTTTTTCTCGTAGCCAATGGCAGAATTCATTCTGTCGGTTCACGAACTGAAGAAGTCGTTCGGCAGCCTACATGCCTTAGACGGAATATCCTTTGATTTGAGTTCGGGTCAGGTCAGTATCCTGATTGGTCCTAACGGGTCAGGCAAGACTACGCTAATCAATGTGATAACCGGCCTTTACAAGCCCGACTCCGGCATAGTCAATTTCCTTGGAAGAAACATTACCGGTCTTCCGCCACATAAGCTGTACAACATGGGAATCTCGAGAACGTTCCAGATTCCCTCCCTATTCACTCATTTAACCGTCCTCGAGAATCTTCTGGTCGCCCAAAAAGGGAATCCCGGTGAATCATTTCTCAAATCTCTTGTTAAGAGATCCTGGGTCGAATATGAAAGGAGGACTATTGAGAAAGCATCCAGAGTCCTCGACCTGCTAGGATTGCGAGGCTTATGGAACGTACCTAGCTCGTATCTGAGCGGAGGTCAAATGAAGCTTGTTGAGATAGGTAGGGCTTTGATGTCGGACGCAAAGCTCCTGCTTCTGGACGAACCGGTCTCAGGTGTGAACCCCACCCTCGCCCATGAGATATTTTCGAGAATACTCAAACTGCGAGACGAGTTAGGCCTGTCTTTCTTGATTGTAGAGCACCGACTTGATATTGCATTGAGATATGTTGATGAGATTTTTGCGATGGCTCTTGGAAGACTAATCGCTTCGGGACTTCCGGACGAAGTACTGAACGATAAGAGAGTTATCGAAGCTTATCTAGGAACATGATTTGTTACAGGTAAACAAGGTTTCAGCGGGATACGGGAATGTCCACATTCTGGACGAAGTCTCGATCGAGGCTAAGCCAAATCAGATCACCGTGATTGTAGGCCCTAACGGTTCTGGTAAGAGCACGCTCCTGAAAACGATTGCGGGGCTTACAACTGTCTATCAGGGCTCAGTTTTACTAGATGGCAGGAAGATATCGGGTCTTGCGCCGCATCAAATCGCTCGTCTGGGGATCGCGTACCTGCCTCAGACAGAGAGCACATTCACGCGTCTAACGGTCTCCGAGAATTTCAAGATGGCAGGTTACACAGTTGGTCGTCAAGATTACGATGAGAGGCTGGAAAAGGCACTCGCACTCTTTCCAAAGCTCACATCATATATGAAATCAAAGGTTTCAAACCTGAGCGGAGGAGAGAGACAAATGGTTGCCATGGCAATGGCACTTCTCAGAAAGCCGAACACAATCATGTTCGACGAACCTACGGCGAATCTGGCACCTATGGTCGCGACCCAAGTCCTCAGCACCATATCCTATCTCTCCAAGGGATCCGACATAACGATTCTCTTAGTGGAACAGAACGCCACCAGAGCACTCCAAATTGGGCAATATGCCTACTTGCTCGTTAGCGGAAGGCTTGCCTTTGAGGGAACAGCAAAGGACTTGTTAGAGCATGAAGAGCTTGGACGGCTCTATCTAGGCGCTAATCCTTCACCTCAGGCCGAGGCGGTCCCGAAGAAAACTTGAAAACTGCTGCAGACAGAACCGAACGCCAGGATACCGCGGATGCGAGATTACTAGTTCTGGAGGAGGGTGAAGGGTTTCCCTTCCCTCAACACTCTTTCTGGTATTTGCTTCTGCCATTTTGCGAGCCAGGCCAGTTCGGGCTTTCTCTCTCTCAAGTCATCAGGCAAAAGTTGCGGAATCTCGTCCATTATTGGATACCATCTCATACACTTCTGACATACGAGCATGCCCTCCACAATCTCCTCCTTTTCCTCGAACACGTGAAGATCAAGTGGGTAGTGTTTGTCCATCGGACATGCAAGAATATCCATCAGACGCTTTTTCAATCTTCGAGCCTAGAGTGATTGAGAAACAACTGACGGATAAAGCCTAGCGTGTCTTCCCATGGGACAAAGCCGCTATCTCGGCCTTTTGCAATTCCATAACACGCTGGGTCCTGCCTGACTCGAGGGCTGCATCGCAGATCTTGATCGCCTCAATGGCATCCTTTCCTGAGGGACTTGGTTCCAAGTCTTCCCGAACGGTTTTGACATAATTCTCAAGCTCCAGCCTGAGTGGCTCGTCCCATTTCACGGTTGGTTTGACAGTCTTCTCCGAATCATCCACTGAAATCTCTTGGCTAATGTAGTCCAAATTAATTGTCGCCTCGCTTCCAGTGATGATCAAAGTTCTGACCTTTCTAGGAGTCAGCCAATTAGCATCAATAAAACCGGTGGTGCCATGATCAAATCGCAGCATGATCTCAGCGTAATCCTCGAATGAGTGCTTCAACGATCCCGTCTGGGCATAGACAAGTGTTACCTCCTTTCGCAAGAGGAATCGCATGATGTCAATATCATGAATTGCTGTGTCTTTGACCACTCCGACGTCTCCGATCCTAACTGGCCAGCGGGTCACTCGGCGTCCCGTCGCAAGGATCACCTCTCCAGCTTCATTACGCTCAAGCATTTCTTTCACCATGCCCACACCTGGATTGAACCGTTCAATGAATCCAACCAAGAGCTTTCGCCCGGCCTTGCCGGCGGCCTTCACAAGTTTCTCAGCTTGATCTCTATTACCGGTCATTGGCTTCTCCACTAGAAGGTGCTTGCCCTCCTCCAGCGTTCTGGAAGCAACCTCAAAGTGAGTGTGCGTAGGTGTACAAATGGTCACGGCTTCCAATCCAGGCAATTGAAGGAACCTCTCCAGATCGGAGTACCAAGGAATGCCATATTTCGACCCGACCTCCCTGGCTCGTTTCTCGTTGAGATCACAAATCCCTAGCAAGCGACAACTTTCATTTTGCTGGCGTAGGACTCTGACCTGGTTCTCGCCCCAGAAGCCAGTACCTACTACTCCAAGGCCAACCTGTCTCAAGTGTTGACGTTGCCTCTTCCAATCGACGTATAGAAGAGGCCAGATCGTTCGACATTTGAAGCTTCCATAACTCTTGACAAGTCGCAAATTACTGCCGGCCGATCCATCTCAACAGCGAGCTTCTGAGGTGTCAAAATACAGCTCTCTCGGTAGGAGGGCTTCAAAGCAATTATCACGCACTGAGCCTTCTGGACAGCTCTCGCGAGATCTGGTTCCACTCTCAGCCTCAACTCCTCACTGACCATGACATTGTTCAACCCTAGATTTGTGTCCCCTGGATAGACTGATACGATTGCTCCTCTCCTTACCAGTGTACGTATGATTTCAGAGTCGCCAAACTTGTTCACCCGATCAAGTCCGAGTCCCTCAACGCCTAATATGGCGATTCTAGACCTTCGCATCCTCCTACCGCACTGGGCGAGAGCGTCTTTCACGGTAGCAAGGACTTGTTGCGGAGCTTCTTCGTTAATTCGTCTGGCCGTCCGCACTAATTGAGGCCTATTCTTTTTACCAAGACTTTCCAAGAAAATTCTGCTGGCGATCAAGTCGTTGCCAGAAGCTGGGCTTGGTCCTCCAAACCCTCCGGTCGTTGTCTTCAGGGAAACTTTCATAACGCTGGAAAACTCAACGCCGCGGCTCATACACATTTGAGCTAGCTCAAGTTCAAGAGCTCTTACTACGTCTCTGTAGATTGGAGCGCAAAGCCCGCCTGCCTCGGCAGTCTCAAGTGTAGAGGTTACGGTCAATGAAGGAAACATGGAGAGCATAACTTCCTGAACTCGTTGCAGATGCTCCGGGCCAAGGCCGGCAATCAACTTCGGAGTCTCTCGGAAACCCTGGACACTTTCACCGTTCCAGAGCAACGGGACATAGCACAAGCCGATTTCCTCCCCAACTCTATACCCACTGTGCTTCTCCAAAATCGGCTTCAGCCGATTGTGTGTAAATGCTGGAGAGCATAGTCCACTATAGACAAGAGTCTGTCCTTTCTTCAACATAGTTGCTAACTGACGGACCTGTCGTTCTACCCTCATACCGTTGGATGCGTCGTCCGCGTGTTCGGTAAGGAAGCATAGACCCAAGTCGGGGGGTTGAAGTTCATCAGTCGAACTCACCTTCTTGACTGCCCCTGAACGTATGTGGATCTGTAAAAGTCGAGTTACCTCTTCGGTCCCGCGCCCTGACCTCTGATCTCCGGGGTCAGACCCGAGTGTTCCAGTGAGATTGTTCGGGTTTCCCGTCTCTGCTAATAGGACAGAGATCAGGAATGCTTCCGAATTATCTCCGATTACAGTAAGGCTTCTTTCTTTCGCTATCATCATAGAATGTCTCTAGCTAATGCAAACCTACTCGGAGTGTGAAAAGCCCGATTGCAATGAAGGTTGGGTTAACGCTATTGTCACGTTGTTATGAGAATCCTGTCTAGATTCCTGCCGAGTCTTGCTAGGGTCACCGAACACATTGGATCGTACAAGAGTATGAATGGAGTCTCTCCGGCAAGGTTTCGTTCGAATTGTCGCGCTCGATCATTGCACTATTTATCTACCTTCTGCCCGCGAATCCCTCTTGGCAGGGGAGAGCGTATTGAGTAATTGAGGGTCTGGATAGACAGTCTCACTCCAAAACAGGGACTTTTCTTCGCACCAGTCCATGACCTTCTCCGAGATCAAGGGCATAGCGTACTGGTCACAACGAGGACCTATCGAGAATCAGAACAGACCCTCCATCGTCTGCGCGTCCCGTATCGTGTCGTTGGAAAACATGGCGGGGGTACGCCGATTGGGAAGCTCTTGGCAAGCGGCGAGAGGATCGTAAGTCTTGCTAGAGTGATTGACAAGTGGAAACCTGACGTCGCGGCCTCGTTCTCATCGGTGGAAGCGTCTCGGGTCGCATTCGGTCTGGGCATCCCGCACGTTGCCTCAAATGACTCCCCCCACTCATGGATGGTCGCGCGGCTAACGATTCCGATCTCAGCATATGTCTGTTCCCCCTGGATATTCAAGAAGAAGACTTGGTCAGAGCTCGGAGCACCAAGAGAGCGCATCGTCACCTACAGAGCATTAGACCCGGCAGCGTGGTTGAAGCGACACAAGTCAGATCCGAGAATCCTGAATAAGCTGGGACTTGATCCCGAACAACCCGTCGTGGTCCTCCGTACCGAGGAAGCTTTCGCTTCTTACCTGATGGGACGCTCGAGCGACAGCAGGCCCGTAGTCGGGCCCGTCATAGCTAACCTCCTCAGAAAGGACAAGGAACTACAGATTCTAGTCTCGACCCGTTATGGACAGCAAGCCCCGGTCCTCCGTAGACGTTTCGGCACAAAGATTATCGTCCTGGACCAGATAATCGACGCGGCCAGCCTCCTCTCCAGTACAGACGTTTTCGTAGGCTCCGGCGGGACAATGACAGTAGAGGCCGCCCTGCTCGGCGTCTCGGCCATCTCATGCTTCCCTGGTCCAAAGCCACTCTACATCAGATATTTGGAAAGAAAGCGACTGGTCAAGACAATTAAGTCCCCAATCAAGATAACGAAGGAAGTGTTAGAAATACTGCGCAATGACAAGAGACGGGAGGACCAGAGAAGGAGGGGCAAAAAACTCCTCGCCTGGATGGAAGACCCAACCGAGAAACTTCTCGATACCCTGAAAAGGGCGCAAGGTAAATGGGAGTTGAACTAATGAGAAGAAATGACGAGCTCATTCAATCGAAAATCAACTCGCGAAAGGCGAAGGTCTGTATTGTAGGCCTCGGCTATGTCGGCGTCCCGCTGGCAGTGGCATCTGCCAAAGCTGGCTTCGACGTCATAGGCGTGGACGTGGATGAGTCCAAAGTAGCCAGCATAAACAAAGGCGTTTCTCACGTGGAGGATCCTTACAGTGAGAAACTACTTCCGGATCTAGTTAGTAAAGGCAAGATTAGAGCAACGACTCGCCTGGTCGAGGGAGCGAAGGACGCTGACGTAGTAATAATCTGTGTCCAAACCCCCTTGGATAAGAAGGGCATTCCTGATCTCTCGTTTGTCAAAAAAGTCACACAAGGCCTCTCTAGATTACTTTCCAATTACAAACTCATCATACTCGAAAGCACAAGCTATCCAGGCACCACGCAAGAGGTCGTCTTCCCAATCCTCAAGCGAGGCAAAGGCAGGACAAGTCGAGGATTCGGCCTAGTATACTCGCCAGAGAGAATTGATTATGGGAATCCAAAATATAACGTATCCAAAATTCCTAAGGTCGTTGGTGGGATGGACAATGAGTCTACAATGCTCGGAGCTAGCTTTTACGGGTCTATCCTAGAGGCCCCAGTCTTCAAGGTCAGCAGCCCATCGGTGGCCGAAGCTTCCAAGATGCTTGAGAACATCTTTCGCTATGTGAACATAGCGCTCGTCAACGAACTCGCCGTCTTGCACGAGAAGCTTGAAGTCGATTTCGTCGAGACCATCCAAGCCGCTACAACGAAGCCATTTGGCTTCATGCCCCATTATCCTGGACCTGGCGTAGGCGGTCATTGTATACCCAAGGACCCGTTCTACTTAGTCTACAAAGCGAAGAAGGTCGGAATGAATCTGCGGTTGGTCGCCGCGGCGAAGACCGTCAACACAATGATGCCACGCCACGTCGTAGAGCGTCTAGACAACGCTCTGAAGAGACAAGGGAAAAAACTCG
>VBBH01000099.1 GCA_005888695.1 Candidatus Bathyarchaeota archaeon | reverse complement strand
TTCCAGACCTCAGCAAACGCGCGAACCAAGATCAACTCTAGTCTGTTGTCCACTTCCTCCAGGGACCAGTAGAGGTGTTGGAGGTTTTGTACCCATTCCAGATAGCTTGTGCTCACGCCGCCTGAGTTTGCTAGAATGTCGGGAATCAGATGCTGGCCATTGTGGAAGAGTATATCGTCCGCTTCAGGGGACGTTGGCCCATTGGCTCCCTCCGCGATCAGTTTGGCACGGATGCTTCGCGCATTCCTTTCCGTTATCACGCCCTCCAATGCTGCTGGAACGAGAATGTCCACGTCCATTTCCAGAACGTCCTCGTTCGATATCATCTCAGAACCTGGGAATCCGATAACTGAGCCGGTCTTCTTCTTGTGCGCCATGACTTCACGGAATGGGATTCCGGTCTTCTTGAGTATCCCGCCTTTCGAGTCGGAGACAGCAAGAACTTTGACACCCATCTCTTCGAGGAATTGATGCGCGTAGGTTCCTACATTTCCGAAACCTTGGATGGCGCAGGTGGATCTTTTGAGGTCCATCTTCAACTGTTTAGCGGCTTCTCGGACTGTTACTGAGACTCCTCTGCCAGTCGCGGCATCTCTCCCGAGCGATCCGCCGATTATGATTGGTTTGCCGGTGACTACTGCGATGGAATTGTTCTTCTCGAAGCGGCTGTACTCGTCCATGAACCATGCCATTGTTTGAGAGTCGGTGTAAACGTCCGGTGCAGGTATGTCACGGTATGGACCGACGATCTCCATGATCATAGAGAAGAATGAGCGCGAGAGCCGCTCGTTCTCGCCCTTTGAGAGATGCTTAGGATCAACCGTGACTCCTCCTTTTGCCCCGCCGAAGGGTATTCCTGCGACGGCACACTTCCAGGTCATCCACATCGACAACGCCTTCACTTCGTCTATCGTGACACCTGGGTGGTATCGGATGCCGCCCTTGTATGGTCCGAGGGCGTTGTTATGTTGGCTTCTGAATCCTTGATAGAGTTGGATTCGTCCATCATCCATTTTGACTGGGAAGTTAACGCTCAGGATTCGTCTGGGCTTTCGGAGTATCTCTTGCGTGTTGGCGTCGAGTCTCATTATGTCGGCGGCGCGTTGGAACTGTTCGACTGCCATATCATATTGGGTCTTTTGCATTCCCATGCCGCCTGGTGCGGCTTCATGTTTTGATGTGGTTTCTAACACTAATTCATTCGCCGTCTGTGAAATTGCCAGCGAGCCGACCATGTTCCCATTTAGACCTTTTCCCGATAAGTAAAGATCTTTTTTCTTGGGATGGTGAGGAACCGGACAAGGCTTTTTATAAGCAGTACAGAGGATTTTTTCTAAATCGGAAGCGTGTAGTAAGTAGATGTCATCATCGAACAAGCCCCACCTAAACCTGATAGTAATGGGACATGTTGACCATGGAAAAAGTACGCTGACAGGCCACTTGCTGTTTGAGGCTGGATATATCGATCAGAAGACGATCGATTCCTATGCACGTGAGTCTGAGAAGACTGGTGCAGGAGAAACTTTCAAGTTCGCATGGGTACTCGACACGATCAAAGAAGAGAGAGAACGAGGCGTCACCATCGACCTATCATTCCAAAAGTTCGAGACTCCTAAGAACTTCTTCACGATAATAGATGCTCCTGGACACAGGGACTTCATCAAGAACATGATCACAGGCGCAAGCCAAGCTGACGCAGCCATACTGGTCGTTTCTGCGAAGAAGGGCGAGTTCGAAGTTGCAGTCGGTCCCGGTGGACAAGCACGTGAGCACGCGTACCTAGCACGCACTCTCGGCGTAAGCGCGCTTGTAGTTGCAATAAACAAAATGGACGATGCGACTGTCAAGTATACCAAGGAACGATACGAGGAGTGCAAACGGGAACTCGAAGGACTATTGAAGACTGTCGGTTACAATGTAACCAAGATCAATTTCATCCCTACTAGCGGATGGCTTGGCGACAATCTGAAGATCAAGAGTAAGAATACACCATGGTACACAGGGCCCACCCTGTTCGATGCTCTGGACGCGTTTGTCGCACCACCCAAACCGTTGGACAAGCCACTACGCGTTCCAATACAGGATGTCTACGCGATCACAGGCGTCGGCGTAGTCCCGGTAGGACGCGTCGAGACGGGAATCTTGAAGGAGAACGACAAAGTCGTTTTCATGCCATCTAACAAGGTGGGTGAGGTCAAGACGATCGAGACGCATCACGTCCGAATGCCCAAGGCTGAACCCGGCGACAATATTGGATTCAACGTCAAAGGCGTCGCCAAGCAAGACATTGGACGCGGTGAAGTCATGGGTCACACAGACAAACCACCAACCATAGCCAAGTCCTTCATAGGCCAGATCATCATCATATTCCATCCAACCGCCGTCGCAGCCGGCTACACACCAGTCCTTCATGCGCACACGGCCACTGTCGGGGTCACCTTCGAGGAATTGATTCGAAAGATCGACCCGCGAACTGGGCAGGTTGTCGAGGAGAAGCCGAGCTTTCTGAAGGTTGGAGACAGTGCGTTGGTTAAGATGAGACCTTTGCGACCGATGGTGATCGAAAGCTTCCAGGATATTCCCCAGCTTGGACGGTTCGCTATACGGGACATGGGCAGCACCATCGCGGTGGGTGTTGTCAAAGAGATAGTCGAGAAAGGCTAAGGATTCCCGGAAGAACAGGGGCCTAAACCGACCCCTACACTAATCCTTTTTAGGACCACGCCCCAGCCGTCTCCTTCTCCCGAACAAAATTGAAGATCAAGGTGTCCCGGTATGGTCTCAAAGGCTAGAATACGACTTTCAAGTACCAATCCCCAGGACATCAACACGATATGCACCGAGATACGAGACATAGCTGACAAGACCGGCGTCAAACTCAAAGGACCCATACCTCTGCCAACAAAGAAGCTGCAGATCCCGACCAGAAAATCACCATGCGGCCAGGGCACTCATACTTTCGACAAGTGGGAAATGCGGATCCATAAACGACTCATCGATGTGGATCCTAATGAGCGGTTTTTGAAACGGTTGATGAGGATTAGAGCGCCCGACGATGTTTTTATCGAGATAGAGCTTCTGTAAAGCTCGGACTCTGGAAGAATCTAGTTTTCAGATCGTTAGGATACGTAGACGTAACTGTTCAACATCGACGGATGAATCGAGCATGGAATAGTACAGGTGACTTTGAACTCGCCTGTCCGGTTCGCTACAAAGTTAACTTCAGCATTTTGGCCTGGTCCCGCCACCACGCCACTATTGGCGTAGAGGGCGACTGCGAGTCCGTGCGCTTGGCTTGTATCCTGATTCTCTAGCTGTATTGTTACTGTAGAGCATCTATTTACTCTCATTATTGGCCAGGGTTGGTCTGGATGATTCTTGCTATCGTTGAAGCCATTGAGCGTTGAAACGATCGTGAAGGAATATTTCTGGCTGGTTGCGGGACATGGTTCTGGAGCTAGACTTGCTACTGCGAGAACAGTCAGTATACTCGCAGCTGATAGCATTGCTATCGTTACAATGGTGAGGGCTTCGTTGGAAAGTCTCGTTTGCAAATGTCCCTTCTATTTCTACCTGATTGAGTGCAGGACTCCAGCCAGGAACATGAGCATTACCCCTGCGACTAGTGCGAGTGACCATTTGAACCGGCTCCGGAGGGTCATTGACGTGGCAAGAAGCGTTGACAATAGCCATAGGGCTCCTCCAGCTCCGATTGCGAAAAATATGGTGTCGTTCGGCGAGAAGACATATCCGGCGGCTGCGCCGACTACGGTTGGGACGCCTACGATCAGACCTGCGACCAAGATGTGAGAATAGTACTTTCCACTGCTGACGGCAAAGGCACTGACGATGAAGGCTTCTAGTCCCTTGTGAATCACGAAACTGGCTGCCGATAAGGGCCCACCCACCGCAGCGATTGGATTAGTGGCTGAGATTAGTATTGAACCGATCGCAATTCCTTCTCCGATGCCATGCATTCCTACTACCGCGGCGGCTAGCAGGATCGGGTCGTAGAACTTGTCCGGTCTCGATGACGGTTCCCCCATGATGGTGACGAGGAATCCGAGGACGAACAATAGGACTAGAAGAATGGTTGCGTTTGTTAGGCCTTGATTAATCCCGAGAAAAGTCGAGGCGGCCATTATGTCGAGAAAGTACCATGCAGTGAGTCCGGCCGCGAAACTGGTGAGAATCAGTAATCTAGTATTTGCTCCTGAAGAAGAGCTGGGTTTACCTCGGAGGATGAACCCGGCAAGGAGACCAAGAAAAACGGATGGCAACGTGGCTACGGCCGCTAGCGCTATCGTTGTTGAAAGGTCCGCCAGAGAGGCTTCCCTCGCTCCTTTTCTCCGAGACTCGGTATTCTCTTCTTAAAGCTCAACTCGGAGACGGTGTGTGTGAACTTTATTTGGTGACTGAAAGTCGTATGCTTGATCGTGGGCGGGGGTACCAGAGTCAGGTCAAGCCGACTTGGGACCAGATGGGCGGGTCGCGCCCTTCGCGTACCTAGCACGCGCGCGCTACACTCAAGACCCGATTTGAAGCAGGGACGATCATTGTGACCGTCTCCTGTTTGGGAGCGCGGGTGTGTTATCCCGTGGCGTAGGCCTTCGTGGGTTCGAATCCCACCCCCCGCACCAAGAACGTTACGTCTGTACGCTAAGGCTGTAAAATCCAATTTAGTAATAGGCAGGAGCAGAAGCTAAATCCATGTTTTCACCTAATGTAGGGTGATTCGAATGAGCAGTGATGACGGATCACTATTCGGCTTGGGTCGCGGATCATTGACAGCCATTGGGGCAGTACTGGTTGTCATCGGGATAATCCTCTTCCTAGTGGCGGCAACGACTCTGACGGCGCCTTCCTCAAACCCGTTTGACTTCGCAGCAACCCAGGCCCGGATGAGTTCAGCCTTCGGTACGGCTTTAGTCGGGATGATTCTCTTGGGTGTTGGAGGGGTAGCGTTGAGACTTGGGTTGATCAGGCCAGTGACTTCGTGTGTGGCGTCTGAGGCGTCACCTGCGATTGAGCGAGTCTCAGAGGCCGCTGGCGAGGGTTTGAGGCAAGGATTTGGAGCGAACCCGCTTCAAAGTGGATCAGTTGTCAAAGTGAAATGCCGGAATTGCGGCTATCTTGAGAATGAGGATGCGATCTATTGCGGGAAATGCGGGAAGCCACTGTAATTCGCAATCCACCCGCTCACCAATACTGCCGACATTGGGGCGAGCCGGGTTTTGAAGGTCACGTGTAAATAGTCTAGACAGCCAGCTTGGCATCTCTACGCAGCTTAGGTGCATGGGGATGAGCAAGGCGGGTTCTTCTCGGGGCCGATGGATCGGAATCCTGGTATTCCTGCTCATAATATCACTGGGCGAATTTGCGGCTCTTTTTCTGAATTATCAGAACAACGTCTATCTGGGCCGGGTTCTCTCAATACCGTCAGTCAGATTCGGGCTCTTGTTACGGCTCTTCAGGGCACGGACTCTTAGATCGCTCAGGATACGATACTTGTAGGCGGCGCTTCCGCGTCCACTCTAGATTTTGCCAATGACACAACTAACCAGTTCAACACGATGCGAATCTTGACTGTCGGAGCGATATTCCTAGTGTTGCTAGTTGTACTCGGTTCGTATCCTCTGGCGATAACAGGAATACTCTCCATCGGATTGAGCATCGTTTGGGCATATGCCGCAACTCTTCTCTTCTTCGACAACGTCCTCCAGTCAGGTGTTCTCTTCATCATCCCCCTCATCCTCTTTCTTCTCCTCTATGGAATCGGCATGGACTACAACATCTTCATTCTAACAAGGATCAGGGAAGAGGCTCAGAAAGGGAAAGAGACCAAGCAAGCCGTGGTAGATGCCGTTGACCGGACAGGCGGAATCATAACGGCTCTAGCACTGATCCTCGCAGGAGCACTAGGCTCACTGTTACTCTCTTCTAATCCGCTACTCGAAGGGTTGGGTTTCGCGATCGCTCTAGCCGTTATCTTGGATGCAATGGTCGTCCGTACCTATCTTGTCCCGGCGATCATGTCAGTTTTGGGCCCGAGAGCATGGTGGGGTCCCAACCGGTTGAGAAAGGTCAGATTCGACAAGAAAGACGAAACGCAGTCATCGTCTTCTGCAACCGTGATCAAGAGCTAGGGTTCAGATAAACCTAGAAACAGAACACACCTAACTGAAAGTCCACGAGGGAAAGACCGAAATAATTACCGAAATAATCAGGCGTTCAGGCCATAATCACACCTCCTATGATCGGCCTTTTGTTTCGGAATCTGTTGCAATCCATTGATACAGATGGATAGATAGAGATCTTACAATTTTTTGCTTTATTTTGGAATGTCTTTATACCCGCCTTCTGAGCACATGTATCGAATATAATTGTCTACAATAACAAATATCTCAAACACAACCAAATTGCTAGTTTCCAAACGGTACGTACAAGCACTACTCATAGTAGGACTGATGACGTTCGCGATCTCAATCCCATTCCTCAACAGGGCGTTCGCGAGCGTTACTGATATTGGGAACGCTGGCGTCTTCGAGCTGGACGGGAACATCGTCAAGGATTCGACCCCCTCTCTAGCCTTTCCAACAGATTGGAGTGCCCTATTCTCCAACACTGGCGCTAAGCTCGCATTGCCACCAGGCGGAGTCGACTCCGGCTGGACCAACGACGGACCCCATAGCGTGCCTGAAACCACAACTTTCACCACCGGCAGCAAAGACACACTGGACATTGCGAACAACGGATGGCAATGCACCGGAACCAACAATCTCACGCCCAAAGACGACATCCTACACGCGTACAGTTTCGCAATCAGGCCCGTGAATGGTTCTAGGGCTGGTCACCTACTGATCTACGGAGCTTTCGAACGCTTCGCGAATAACGGCGCCGGTGATGTTGGCTACTGGTTACTCGCCGATCCAAGTGTCTCATGTGTAACATCTGGGCCTACCACGAGTTTCAGTGGTGCTCATACCGTAGGCGACCTCCTAGTAGTAGGAGAGTTTACCACCGGTGGAGCAGTTACTACACTCAGCGTCATCGAATGGACCGGTACTGGCCCCTGCGCCACACCTGCTGGACCTAACCTGTGCCTTCTTACAACTCCAGGCAACGCAGACTGCCAATTGGCTTCTTCCTCGGACAATGTCTGTGCGAGAGTCAACATTGCATCTCAATCGCCCATCACAACTCCTTGGGCTACGCAAGACAAGACATCAAGTGCAAATCAACTCGCCACAGCCGAGTTCTTCGAAGTAGGCCTTGACATTACAAATCTGCTCCCATCCTCTTCAGGATGCTTCAACAAGTTCCTCTTTGACACGAGGACATCTCCATCGACCACGGCGACTTTGAAGGATTATGCTGAAGGTATACTCGCAACTTGTCCTACCGCAGGTATATCCACAACCGTTGCACCTACGCCTATCGCCCTCGGTAGTTCTGCTTCTGATACTGCAACCGTGACCCTGACCAATGCCGCGGCTGTAGTCAGTGGTACTGTGACCTTCAACGTATACGGTCCCTTCAGCTCGGCTCCAACATCGATGTCATGCACCCCTGCCAGCCTCGTAACACCATTCAGCCCTGACACTAAGACCATCGGTCCTGGTACAACGCCACAAAGCGTCACTTCCGATCCCCTTACTCCGACATTTCCAGGTTACTACGCATGGATTGCAACATACAATCCAGCAGGGGTTGTTAACGGTAACATCGTCTCTACCACGTGCGCTGATTCGGGCGAGATTCTAGTCGTCATATCAGCATCGATATCGACAACTGTTTCACCCTCAACCATAACCTTCGGTGGTTCCGCGACTGACACTGCAACAGTGACCCTAATTCCAGGCACGGCCATGGTCTCCGGTACCATAGACTTCAGAGTCTACGGTCCTGTCGCGACCAATCTCCCAACCTGCACCGTACCAGCTGGATCGTTCCTAGGTGTAGTGATCGGCCCTGGTGTATCCCCGCAGTCTGTCACATCTGGCGCGTTTACACCAACGGCTACAGGCTTCTACTTCTGGATTGCAACATACAATCCAGCAGGCGCTGCCAACGGTAACACGGTCTCTACAACATGTGGTGATAACGGCGAGACCCTGCAGGTCGTCACCATTCCAAAGATAACAGCATTCAGTTTCACTAACACGCCAACAAACAATGATCCCACACTCGGCAGCGGCACCGTTACATACGCATTCACCATACACAACTTTGGCGCCACACCTGTAACGCTCGGCGGCACACTCGCAGTTTCAGGAACAGCTTCGGTCACCTGCACTGGCGGCAACACCTTGACATTGTCTGGTTCCCTCGCAGCAAACGCGGACGTACAATTCAGCCGTACCTGCACTTACACGGGTACCTCCGGACAAAATGTGTCGGCAACCATCGACGCCACGTTCACAGACCCCAACGGCCTCACAGGCACAGTCTCAGGAAGCCCATCAACATACATCTTCACCGTACAGAGAAGCTAGAAACAGGCGCGTATCAAGCGCGTACCCCTCCTCTTTTTGTTTCTTCTTGTTAGCAGTCTATTCCTTTCGCCTCGGTGTTCCGGTTAGATAGTATGTCGGTCGACTCGTCGCAATTATCTGACGCCACTGTTTCTCGCCTTCGATAGTGACCTCGGTCGGCACTTCTCGTGTCAGAAATCTTCCAAGACGCTGACCCTCTTCTCGAACCTTTTCAAGAGTGGTCCTTTCCAAAGGATCAAATCTCCTGACCAAGAGCCTCAGTACGTGATCTGCGGTGGTTATGCTCCATGTTCCAATGATTCTACCATCCACTAATACTGTCGGCAGAGCACCGCCTGTAGGGTACGCGATTCGTTCAAAACTATGAGCTATCAGTCTCTGTCTTAGCTTGAAGCCTTTCGCATACGGGTCCTCGTAAGGAAGAAAGTGAACGGACGAATGTTCTTGGTTCAACTCTTGCAAGCTACTGAGCTCGTCTTTGTGAAGGAGGAACTCCGGTCTTAGGCCTTTGATTCGTACCTTGGACAGTTCATCAGAAATACTATTCACTATATTCGCTACTATCTTTCTGGGTAGGTCTATCCACCAGGCGATATCGTCGATGGCAACGGGACCGTATCTCCTGATGTACGACTCTACTAGCTTTGTCCTCGCGCTATTATCGAGGATGTCATCTGTTCCTGTCGGGGTCGGCGAGTAAGTTATTTTTCTGATAGCGCTGAAGAATCTGAGCCCGTAACCATCCCACTTGACATCGTCCCACACCAAAGGCTCCGCTTGAGACTGGATCTTCCCCTGAAGGATCAGAAGATTGAGAACCTCGTCAACATTGGTTCTCTTCATGACTCTCCATCCCATCTTCCTCGCTATCGTTCTCGAGAATTTTCGTGGGACGTCTCGTTTGATCTCAACTATGGTTTTGGAATGCTGATTGAGAGTGGAAAGGATAGCTTTTGAAACAGTCTGGAATTCGTGGTTTGAAATGTGCCACCTTAAAAGGGCTCGAAGTATCTTGTCTTCAGAAGCCCTCGTCGCTATCGCGACGACTGGAAACATTTCACGGGAGACCAGGAATAATGTCCCTCGCATCGCTCTAACTCGCTGAAGCCTCTTGAGGTTTAGTTCCCGATTGAGATCTTCAGGAGAGAAACCGTCGATTCTATTGAACAATGAAAGGTATGGTGTGATGGATGATGTGGCGTGCAATCCGCAAAGGTCGTCAGCTACACCAACAACACTTCCCTTCCTGCTTGGACGAAGAAGGTGATGCTTCATCATCACGAGCAGGTTTGCCTTGGAAAGAGGGAGTGGATGACTGTTCATCAAATAGAACCCCCTTAGTAGACGATTCCATTGACAATTTGAGTCTATGGAGTTTCGACCATGCCCAGTTTTTCGGTGACAGACGGACATGCTAACATCGAACCAAAGGTGTCATCCAGTCCGGGTCGGGTCTTTCGTAGATCTTTGCCATAGTGTATCCGTTCCTGCTCTTATCTATTGATGGAAATATTGTGATTGAAAATTCTATTCCGAAAATATCAGAAATTCGGAACCTTCTAAAGCATGGTCATACTCGCATCACATCCTACAGTGGCGCACCCACTACAGACCAACGAATCTTACAACACAACCAAGGAGTCTCAAGTGAATGTCTAAGCTCGATTCTTGCCCGCTATGTAACCTTGCCAAGGACGAAGTCATCAGTGAATGGCCTAACTGGGTTCTCGCGAGAACGAAGCGGTTGAAGGGTCACAAGGAACGGTTGATGCTTTGCTACAAGGATCATGTCCCATCGGTCGATGAACGATCCATTGGCGAGGCATACATGATGCTATTCAATGTAGGCATGAAGGCATTCCATTACTCACGGTACTGGGCAATATTGGAGCCAACCTATGCAACGGTCCCCGAGCATTGGCACCGTGTCTGCTCTGACATAGACCCGGTTGCAGAGGACCATGATCAGATCCTTAAGACACCACGATTAGTCATAGACAACAAGACATTGAATATCCAGCGAGCAGAGCCGGGTCAGGATCCGAAAATGGACGAGTAACACTCGTCCTGACGAAAAATTATTGAGTCTTTCAGCTTACCGTTGGATTCTGCTCCTCTTCAGAAGCGACAGGCCGCAACGGCAGATCAGATTCTCGTCTCCTCCATGACATGATTGGGCTGATCGTTTGTATCGCAAGTTTCACCATAGAGCCGATCTCAGTCACTGTGAGTGCCTTGAGGATTAGTGATAGGGTGAGAAGTACCAAGAGTGACACACCGACAGCGAGGTATGGACTTAGGCCCCGGACGATTACCAATTCACCGACCGACGCAGCTAGAGTCACCGAAATTAGTGGCATGGCAAGAGCTGCAATTTCGGTCTTGAGACGACCTCCCCAGGAGAGAAAAGTTACTCCTAGGATTGCTCCCGCAACTCCCGACACTAAACTAGCAGCGGCCGCTCCTTCTACACCCCACAAAGGTATCGTGACCACCGAAGCAGCAAGGCCGACGAGAGAACTTGCAGCGGTAACATAAAGCGCTGTAAGAGGCCGTCCAATACTGTTCATCATCTGAGTACATGTTCCAAGGATTACGGTCCCTATTGCGGAAACCATCAGAATCTGGAGGGCTGACGAAGCGTTAGTCGCATATTCAGACGAGATAAGCGTCAAAGCGACTCCAGGCGCCAGGAAGAACACTAGCGACGGGACCGAGGCCAGAAGAATCGAGGACCGGATCGATAGATTATACAAGCTGGAAACGGACTCCTCGGAGCCCCTTGAAATGTTCGCAGCAACCGTCGGAAGCAAGGCAAGACCGATCGACCCTGATATCGCAACCACGATGGACTTCGTGAGGACGGCTATATTGAAGAACGCCGCCGATGCTGAGCCTCTGTAAACTCCTAGCAAGATAACCGGAATTTGTATTGACGCGATGAGGAAGATTCCAGCCACATAGTTCGGCATCGAGAAATCAAACAATCTACGGAAAGAATCCGTTGATACTGTTGATGAGATTTCACGGACTCGAGGAATTGCCCGTCTAGCAAGGTAGCCCATTCCAAATATTGTGCTCGCTAAGTATCCCGCCGCGAATCCTAGCAAGATGCCTAGGGTTCCATAACCGGCTAACAATAATGCTACGGACAATGTTAACCGAAGCGACAGGAAAATCGCATCGATTATTAGACAATAGGCCATCCTGTGCGCTCCCTGATACACTCCGTAGAGGGTCTTGAAGATCGCCTGGAAGGGAAGAGTCAACGCACCAATCACAACAAGAAAAGCTAGGCTCGAATTTCCAAGCGTGATCTTGGCCGCGTAACTCGCAGCCACGACAAGACCAATCATGAGGACAACAGAGCTGGCAATAGTCACCTCAAGGGTCTTCGAATAGACTCGCCGCGACTCGGCATATTCACGTTTAGAGTTGTGTTCGGCGATGAATTTCGAAGCGCCGATATTAAACCCAAGACCGGCAAACGTCATCAACACCGCCGCCAATGCAACTATAATGTTGGCCTGACCAACCGTTCCGGGCGGCGCCAGCTTCGCGACAACGATCCAGTAGACACCGCCGATAGCAGCGGCAAGCATGCTATCGATTGAGAGG
This sequence comes from Candidatus Bathyarchaeota archaeon, assembly GCA_005888695.1. The sequence continues at coordinate 3,869 of VBBH01000099.1, read as the reverse complement.
TATAATGAGCCAGTTGCGAGTTGACCCCTGCCATTATCCATTATCGATCTTGATCTCGCTGATCCTTATCCGGTCGCCACAGGAATCTCGGCCAAAGGCTTGCTCCTGTTCTCCTCGATCTTCGTCCAAACCAACTGCTTCTCACCTTTGACCTCCTTCACGAGTGCCATGAGCATGGTCAGATTGTTCGTTATGTGCGTTAGGGCGGCCTTCGAAAGTGGCAGTATAAGAAACGCCAGAATGGTCGCGATCCCTACGAAGACCGCAAAGGGCAGGCTGATGATGGCGAGGAAGAGCGTCGTCGCTAAGAAAACTGGGAACAGTAATGGGTTGATTACGTAGAGGAAGATTTCCATGGGAAAGATCACTCTCGAGAATATTCCCTTTCTTCTTACAAGGCCTCGATGCTTTAGGAATGCTTGGACAACGTGTTGTCCACGTCTAACCTTCTGACTGAACCTAGCCCTCCAGCTTAATGGAGTAGGCTCGTAGAAGATCACGTCCTCCGCGCTTATTGAACGAAATCCTTTCTCGACCATGCATAGTGCTGCACAAGTATCGTCTCCACCAATACTGGTGTCGAACTCGACGAATTGTCCCCTCCGGAACAGTTGGATCTCTCCTTCTGCCACCGGAGTGCTGTGGACTTTTGACTCTGCGATCCTCAGCATACGATAGATGGAACGATAGGAATCTTCCACCTTAACACTCAACGCCTTCCGATCAAGCCGGGTTTCATGGATTCCCGAGACGGATCCTATCATAGGATCGGAAAAGTACTTGACAGCATTTCTCAAAGCATCCTTATCCCACTCACACTCAGCATCACTGAAACAGACCATTTCTCCTGTGGCATGCTTTAGGCCCCGATTGAGGCCCACTGTCTTTCCCTGCCGTTCGGCCTCCTCCAACACTTCGCCCTTGACGACGCCCAATTTGATTGATTTCCATGCCTCTTCTACTGTGTTATCAGTGGAGCCACCATCAACCACGATTACATCCAATCTGTCCTTAGGATAGTTGGATTGAGCAATATCACGCAGCTTCCTACTGATCACTGTGGCCTCATTGTAAGTTGGAACGATGACGGTCACACTCGGCAGATACGAAAAATCTCCAACAATGTTCAGCCCGTAACTCTTCCCATATGCTCTCCTCTTCATCCATGTGAAGTAGAACAAGGGCAGTCCAAGGTGGACACCTGCCAATACTAACCAGATACCCAAGAGAAGGGTTGTGAGTGGAATCATGAGATCGGCTCCGTTCTCAAGCCGGTCCTGTCATCGTAATCTGTCGCTAGCCTAACCTGAATTTCATCGGCGACTGGACCAAGATGTCCATCGGCCATGTTAACCTGCATGCGACCGTTTTCGAGGTTCCAAGACACCCTATCTCGGTAGGACCACCACCTAGCAATCTCAGCCAGGGTCATGGTGCCGCATTTTGGATCCTGAGTGAAAACCTCGAGAAGCTTCCGATATTCATCCTGGTTCTCGGGAAGGCCGAAATCATAGTCGGGATGGACAAGCAATACACATGCTCCGCCAAGGGAGCTTATCCAGTGTGAGAATTTGTGAAGCAACTCTATACTTTCAGAGGCTTGCAGTCCGACTACACGCAGCAGTTGATGGTCTTGAGGAAGAGAGACCGGAACCTCCACAATGCCAGAAGCAATGAAGGGGAAGACTGTTCCGATCCCATGAGGACCAAGAGAAGTCGGTGAGAGGATCTCCCAGGAAGGGATCGATGAATCATGAGTATAACCCGCCTTTCCAAGAGCCTCAACAAGCTCTTGACTATGCTGAAGAAGTGGTGACCTGAACCCTCTAACTTCCTTCCCAGAAAGCTGTTCTAGAGTCGTCCTACATTCTCCAACCCTCTTCACTTTCGCATCGAAGCTCGCGAGGACTAGCCGACCATCATGTCGTGTATCATGCGCGCCTAACTCGCCAGCAACAGCAAGCTTGGAAAGAATGTCATTCGAGAGCGGATAACGATTACTTGGCACATTCCAGGTGGATCTTACGTGGAGCTTTTGTTCAACATCATAGAGCCTCATGCATCCATTCTCAAGTCCTTCCCTAGTTTCCACATCATGTGTGACTGCTAGCGCGTAGTCTTTCCCTCGCCTCCAGAACCCGACAAATGGGACCGCGCGACCAGATGCTTTCACAATGCTAGCCAGGAATATCAGCCGGAGGCATTCCATTGGAGCGATAGTCTCCTCACGTAGTTTCTCAAGTCCTGCTGGGTCTCGAAAAGCCCTGTTACGGACGAATCTTGGAATGAGATTGTAGGAACCTCTCAGCTTCGTGACGAAGCGAAAACGTGGATGCGGCTCGTCATCAAGACCGCTCATTAGCTGATTGTAAGCCCCTACCAAATCGATTGAGAGAAGATATGTGTCCCTACCACGAATCCTCGATAGGACCGCGTGGCCCTTGCTCGCTATCACCGATTCTATCTGAGAGCCTTGGAAATCATAGGTTTGAGTTTGAATTGAAACCTGTGCTTCTGGGGAAACCGGGAGGCTGATCATACGGATCCCCGTGGTCACAGTCAAACCGTAATTCTGTGCGATTCTAGCCGCATCTTCCGCGCCACTTGGTGAGATCACTACCTTCTTCCCGTCGAACGCTTGCTCTGGTCTCCCGGAGCAGAATATCGTGTCTACATCTTTGCTCGGAATCTTGTTGACGGGCTTATTGGGAATCTTCCAGAACTCTGCATAACGCCTGAGAGCTTCGACTGTCTCGTTTTGGTCAGCGGCTAGGCCGATAAAGCCGTCCGCGGGGGCGGGCATTCCTAGTCCTTAGCTCCCATTTTCAAGAGGAACAATGGTCCCACAATCTGCCACCAGTCCCGCATCGGAGAAATGTGGGAATATCCTCCCTTATTCCTGAACGCGTAAGTCTTCGAAACTGGTCTCTCTATGAAACGATAACCGAGCGTCAAAGCCTTGTAGTGGAGATAGTATTCGAGCTCGTAACGGTCCAGCCAATCCTGCCAGATATTCACCCTAGGATCCTTGAGAAGCGATGCCTTGTAGGCTCTGAATCCGTTAGTAACGTCGCTGCACCTCACACCCGTCAGAGCCGTCCAAACTACAGGGAACATCCGGACGAAAGCGCTTCTTATGAACGGATTCTTGTCATGTCGTCCCCCTCTAACGTATCGGGAACCTTGGACGTAATCGAAACCCTGTTTCAAGATCGGATTTGTGAGTCTCGGTATCTCCCTGGGGTCATCTTTGCCATTTCCGGCCATAACAACGACGAGCTCGTACCCGTTTGCTAGAGCATACGAGTAACCCTGTCTAATCGCATGCCCGATCCCCTTCCGAACTGGGTTTTCAATAATAGTTACAGGAATCTCGATCGTTTTCCGAGCTTCATCTATCTCTTGCAGAATACTCGGAATTGGATCATCGATCACGAGGCATATCTGATCCACGACCGAAGGTTCGAACTTTGAGAGTACGCTACCAATCTTTCCGATCTCGCGAAAAACAGGTATTATGACGATGCTTTTCAAAAATGGTTTCGACCGCGTATTCTTTGACTATTTGTCCCCATTGTGTTGGACACGTGGTCTATGTCCCACTATCCTAGCGGGGGTACCCATAGCAATAGCATTGTCCGGGATGTCCTTAGTGACTACGGATCCTGCTCCGATCAATGCGTTCTCTCCGATCGTCACGCCTGGGGTTATCGTGGTGCCTGCCCCGATGGACGCGTGACTCTTCACCAGGGTCTGGAGAAGTTTCCATTCTCCATGCGATCTCGGATGTTTATCATTTGTGAACGTCACGTTTGGCGCGATGAACACGTCATCTTGAATGGTCACGCCTGTAGGAATGAAGACGAATG
>VBBH01000098.1 GCA_005888695.1 Candidatus Bathyarchaeota archaeon | reverse complement strand
AGTAACCCAGATCATTGGCAGAACCGGTGTAACCGGTGAAGTAATCCAGGTCAGGGTTAGAGTCGGCGAGGGACGAGACAAGGGACGAATTATCACTCGTAATGTGAAGGGACCGATCCGTCTCGGCGATATTCTGATGCTTCGCGAGACCGAGCGGGAAGCTAAGAAGATCCGGTAGAAGAGAACACTCATGCCTAGGACGTTCAAGTGCAGCTTCTGCGGAAGAAACTTCAACAACACCACTGGATTAATGCATGTGAAGAACGATGGGACGATAGTCTATCTCTGCTCCCGTCGATGCCGAGTCAGCATGTTATCATTCAAACGCGATCCAAGAAAGATGAAGTGGACGGAGTATTACGGGAAGAGAGAGAAGGGTCGCTGACCGCCTCCGCCTCGTCGCAGCAACAAAAACAAGAGCAGCAGTATACATTCTCATTCCTCAAGCCTGACGCCGTCAAGCAACGTCTTGTTGGAGAAGTAGTCTCTCGTTTCGAGAGGAAGGGCTTCACGATCCGGGAGCTGCGACTGCATCGCATGACTAGGAGCGAGGCGGAACGACTGTACTCCGTGCACAAGGGCAAGCCATTCTATGAGGAACTAGTAAGTCATGTTACCTCGGGACCCGTTGTTCTAATGATCGTTGCTGGTCCGTCACCCGTTGAGACTGTCAGGAAGCTGATTGGGGCAACGAACCCGTTAGCCGCGGAACCTGGAACCATTAGAGGCGATTTTTCAACATCGATCACAGCGAATATTGTTCATGCCTCTGATACTTCGGAGAATGCGAGAAAGGAAGCATCAATCTTCTTTCCGCCAGATGCGCTGAGATAGTCTTTTCCCTGCTCATTCGTTCAGAATAGTCTCAATAGTTTAATACGAACCAGGTTCAATTTGGCTATGTCCCTAAGACACTGGAGGCCTGGCATGAATGTCAACAAGGCAGCCGATAGTAGTAGTCCTAGGCCATGTTGACCACGGCAAAACCACACTATTAGATCGCATCAGGGGGACTTCTGTTGCTGATAGAGAGCCAGGTCAAATTACGCAATGGATCGGCGCTAGTCTGATTCCCGCGCAGACTGTTCTGAAGATCTGTGGTCCATTACTAGAGAGGTTCGGATTCAAGATCGAAGTCCCCGGACTATTATTCATCGACACCCCAGGACATGAAACATTCAGCAACCTCCGCCGTCGAGGTGGCTCCGCCGCGGATGTCGCCATCTTGGTCGTCGATCTAACGAAGGGCATTGAGCCACAGACCGTCGAGTCGATGAATATTCTCAAAGCAAGAAGGACTCCCTTCCTTGTCTGTGCCAACAAGGTGGATGCTGTACCGGGCTGGAAGTCCCTGCGCAGTGGGTCATTCCTTCAGAACCTGAAGAATCAACGACCCGAAGTCGTGACGGATCTCGATAATCGATTATACACGATGATGGGAGCATTTTCGAGATATGGCTTCGCGACCGATCGGTTCGATCGGATCAGAGACTTCACCAAAACGATCGCTCTAGTCCCCGCTAGTGCAAAGACTGGGGAAGGATTGCCCGAATTACTCTCAGTCCTCGTCGGACTAACCCAGGGGTTCATGAAGAAGAAGTTGGAGGTTGAACAGGGCCCCGCGGAAGGAACGGTTCTGGAAGTGAACGAAGAGCCTGGATTAGGAGCGACGGTAGATGCTGTCATCTATAATGGACGATTGAAGGTGAATGATGAGGTCCTTCTTGCTGGCAGGAAAGGCTTGATCGACACTAGAATACGTGCCCTACTCTTGCCGAAAGCAGGCGACGAGATACGGGATCCAAGAGACAAGTTCTCGCACGTAGAATATGTGGACGCCGCAGCTGGAGTAAAGATTGCTGCACCAGGACTGGACGAGGCATTGTCCGGTTCTCCACTGTACGTAGTGGGCAGTCCTGAGAAGAAAGCGGTGACCGAGAAGAGGATACGGGAAGAAGTTGAAACTGTTAAGGTTACAACGGACAGGGTAGGGATTATTGTCAAGGCCGACGCTCTCGGCTCGTTGGAAGCGCTGACAACCTCGCTTGCAGCGGCTAACGTGCCCGTGAGAATAGCGGACGTCGGTGACGTTTCCAGAAGGGACATTGTCGAGGCGACTGTTGTAAAGTCGAAGGATCCCTATCTTGCTGCGATTATCGCTTTCAATGTGAAGATGCTTCCGGATGCGGAAGAGGAAGCGACGGCCACGAGTATCCAGATCTTCCGTGGCAACATAATCTATCATGTTCTAGAGGACTATTCTAGATGGGTCACTGCCCAGAGATCGGCAGGCGTCAAGGCGGAGATGGATCTATTGATTCGTCCCGGTAAGATACGGATACTGAGAGGGAACGTGTTCCGACGTAGCGATCCTGCCATCGTCGGGGTGGAGATATTAGAGGGCGTTGTCCGTCCAAAGTATCCACTGGTCAATGAGGACGGGAAGCGGGTCGGGACAATAGTGCATGTGCAGGATCAGGGGAAGGATGTACCAGAGGCGGGTGTCGGTAAGCAGGTTGCAGTCAGCATCGACAAGCCCACGGTTGGACGTCACATCTTCGAGGGAGAAGTATTGTACGTGGACGTGCCACCTCACCACGTAAAGATCTTGTCGTCGAAGTTCAAGGACTACCTCTCCCCTGGTGAAGTGGCATTGTTGAGCGAGATCATGGGCTTGGGCAAGCAGAGTACAATGGTAGGATAGACTCTACGAACCGACTTCAGTGCTGGCTTATGATTGGGCCACTCGTTAGCTCATAGCGTACAACATGTTAAGTATCACACTATCGCTGAATTTGCTCCTGTGGTCCAAGCAAGACCGACACTTGGCATCATACTTTCACTTGTAGGTGGGGCCTTGACCCTTTCGTTGGCGGCCCTGATTGCTTCGATGAACCTTACAGTCGCTCTTGCTAACCCTTTGTTCGATTTTACGCTTGTTGTGGGTCTGGTCATTTGTTCTGGAGGTTCATTGTTGTATTTTCGACCAAGAAGACATTCCGCTTGGGGAGCGATCATTCTAATCGCGTCATTGGTAGACCTAACGGGCTCGTTCTACTTCCTCTACTCCCCCTTCAATGGGACCGCCAATCTTTTCACGCTATTCGCAAGCGTCGGTCCCCTAGTCGGATTAGCAGGAAGCCTAGCGGGTATCAATTGGAAGTCGCCTCATCAAACTCCAAACCAGCAATTGCCTCCCACCTAACGCCGTATTCATCTACAACCGCCATCACAAATTGAACAAACTGTCGGTCAGCCTTTCCGTCTTCAACTCGGAGAGATCGAGGTCAAGAAACACATATCACGTCTCATAAGATCAGGAAAAAGTGAGAAGGCCGTACATGAAAACGACACCTAGGATTCCTAAAAAATTTCCCAATGATACACAGACATATTTAGACCAACGAAGAAATCCCTTTGTGGTCAGAAACCAACCTAGACCCAACAAGAATCCAAGAGCCTCTGATAATGAGAAGTTTTCCTGTGAGGCTATACTGTGACTTGGAGAAAATACCTTGCTTATGAGAATCAGTGCTGCGAAGTCTACGAGAACGATCCCTATCGCGCCTGTGATCGGGTCGATGTTTCTCACCATTTCAGCTTTCCAATACGTTTCACCCTTAGAATTACAGCTTACCAAACTTGTAGTTGAGGCCAATCTCGAACGGATGCTTTCCGACCAAAGCTCTATTTTATAGGGCAGAGGGAGTCGCGTCGAGGAAATAGAACCGGGACTATCGTATGGCAAAGTTCACGCTCAATGTTTCGGACCCGAAGGCAAAGACCACCAGGCCCGTCGCTCTTGAAGGGGTTAGGGCTCAGCCTCTAGTTGGGAAGGGGATAGGAGAGTCGGTTGATGGTAGGTTGTTGAACATTGGAACTGTCATGCTCAAGATAACCGGCGGTACGGACAAAGATGGTATCCCGATGCGATGGGACATTCAAGGAACCGCCAAGAAGAAAGCCCTGCTAACAAAAGGTGTAGGGTTCAGGTCGAAGGTTGATGGTGAACGTCGACGGAAACTCGTAAGGGGACGAGTGGTCGGCGATGAGACGATGCAGGTTAACAGTGTAGTCGTAGAAGGCCAATTATCATTGCCCGAACCCGCCGCCGCGGCTAAGAGTGGTGAAAGCGAGGCTGGGAAGAAAGAGGAGAAGCCTAAAGCCGGTGGAAAGAAAGGGGCAGGTAAGAAATGAGCCTCCAAGTACTAGATGAAAAAGTGAACCCGTTACTGGGACGACGCGAAGTTAGATTGATCATCCCACACTCGGGTGCAGGCACTCCGGACCGCGTCACAGTTCGTAAGATGGCCTCTGATCACTACAAGACCAGTATGGAACAAGTCTACGTCCGCAGCATAGCAACAAGAACCGGAGGATCCAACGCCGTCTGCGTGGTCGAAGTCTACGACAAGCCACAGGTCAAAGGCAAGTCAGTGCCAGCATTTGTCAAGAATCGAAACCTTCCAAAGGATCAGAGAGTTTCGAAGGGTAAGAAATCAGAGGAAGCCGCAAAACCTGCGCCCGCAGCAGCGCCAAAGCCCGCAACACCGAAACCAGCCGAAAAACCTGCTTCAGCTCCAGGACCAGCCTCGAAGCCCGCCGCAACACCGGCACCCGCCGCAAAACCAGCAGTTACACCTCCTGCCGCACCAGCGAAGGAAAAACCAAAGAAGTAGATCTGGGAATCATTGGTTAACCGTCAGTTACTATCCGTAGTAACCGATCGCAGAATCTAAGCTTGCAGTTGCTTGTCAGACTTTCCGGCCGGCAATATCGTCCCGATAGCGGGGTCTCTTCCATAAGGGACCCATGAAGAGATATGCCGAGCACCCCGCATCTTTGGAATCCGAACGTATCTAACTAACCCCTCCAAAGTATCCTCCGCTTTCATCTCGATCACTCCATCCACCTTATCCTGAATAGCGGCTATGATGGCCGGATGGAACGCCTTCCGGGACAATGACAAACAACAACTTGCCTTTACACTTCGAATCTTGGCAACAAGAGTATGAAGGAAATCGAACGAAGGACGCACTCCGCAGCGCTGGATCAATGTTGTGAAACTGTCGAGGGCGAAGAGTACGCGGGCTGAATCTCTCGGATCTGACAATGCCTTGGAGACGATTATGCTAAGGTCGGAGAGTAGCTGTGGGTCTACGCTGTATAGCTCCTTACTTCTAACTCCGACCAGGAAGGAGTAGCAGTCGATGAAAACCAACCGTCGCCGACCCTCTGTCTCATATTTTCTGGGATCTACCCCCATGATTCTCATCGATTCTCGGATATTGTCTGGGAAATCGTCCAGTGCCGCATATACCACATCCTTCCCTTTCTTCAAGGCCTCCACGACCATCTGAACTATCATTGTAGTCTTGCCAGTGGCCGGATCCCCCATTATCAAAGAGACAGCTTGTGTTGGGTATCCATCCGGTAGGAGCTGATCTAGCATGGGTATCCCGCTTGGCTCACGTTGCGAGATCGCCGCCTGCTCTTCGTAAGAACTAGGCGACGTCAGCCGCTTGGAAATTTCTCTCTGGAGTTCTTGGTCTCGGTTCTTATTGAACGAGACCACTCTTACCTCCTGCAAGAGGCCTAACTCTACCAGATCAGTAACGTCTTGCTCTATCTCCTTCGGGTCACGATGGATCTTCTTGGCAATATTCTCGACAGTATCCGTCGAATCCGGATAATCGTGAAAGTACATGAGGAGCTCGGCCTTGATCTCGGAGCCGATCAGTTTCTCGAGCAGATCATGCTTAAGGCTAGAAGACTTCACTGGCTCGGAGTTACTATTTGTGCTTACTGCAGTCACTATGTATCGTCTCCAGACCGCCGTTCAGTATTCCTAGCCGTCCGAAGCCATACTGATCGACTGATTATCGTATCTTGTCAGGTGGGATCGGTGTCGGCGCTAGTGAGAATCCGTCCTTTGTTATGTAATAGTCGTAGCCTTCTAGACGATGCTCTGTTCCCCTCATCTTGGGGATATAGACACGCCGTCGCACACGTGAATTATCGAAGTTCGCATCCAAAATGATGAGTCCATCTCCCAGGAATTCTTCGAAGCTAGTCCCAAGCTGTCTCTTCCCCCACGGGACCTCACTAATCATTAGGGTGGTACACTGGGCGGATTCGAGGAATTTTAGCATGATATGGAGGAAGCTGCGCGCTTCCGCCTTGCTCTCGAAGCTGGCCATCAGAGCTGATAATGAGTCGAAGACGAGACGTTTTGCGTTGATGGAATGGAGCGCTTCCAGTACTGTCTCGAGAGTAGTGCTTACTCCTGCCTTCATGGTCTGTTGAAGAGAGACCAGCGAAACCTTGTTCTCTGCCTCTAAACGATTGAAGTCCCATCCGAACCTGGAACCGTTGCGCTTCAACCTCTCACTGCTCTCTATCACCGAGGCATAGACACCGTTCTCTCCACACTTTGTGGCGCCATGATAGAGGAACTGCAGCCCCAAAGTTGTTTTGCCTGTTCCAGGCTGACCGGCGACGATGATAGTGTCTCCTCGACAGAGTCCGCCTTCGATGATACGGTCAAGACTTACGATGCCTGTTGGAACTCTGTTGCTCGTAGGAGCATTGACCGGTTTGTCGATCTGACCATTGATATTGGCGCGTCGAGAGTCCAACATGTTATATCGCGCCTCCGACCGACCAGAGCTTCACAGGACCAACTTGTCGACAATCGACTTTGCCCTTGGCTTTGAGAACATGTAGGTATTTTGAGGCGGTTGATCTGTTTATACTCAACTGTTCTGCAACCTCGCTTATCGAGCTACTGGGTCTCTCGCCCAGAGACTGGACTATTCGCTGCTCAATATCCTCCAATGCTACCGGTCCGATATTGGACGCGGCTTTGACTAGCGACAATGCCATCCGGAGACAATCCGCTTTCCCGTTCATCATAAGCAGAATGTTACTTGGGAACCATTGTCAAGGTCATTTGCGAGTGAAGGTTAGTTAACAGAGGGCCATATCGAAGTCGCTAAAAAGGCCGTTAACGGTTCGGTCACGTGCTAGATGGAATGAAACAGCTCACTGTATTGAAGCTGGGAGGCTCTGCGATTACTGACAAATCGAGAAAACTAACTCCCGATCTTGTCACGATTCATCGATCGGCCGACCAGATAGCTAAATACAAAAGGCTCATGATTCTGCTTCACGGCGGCGGATCATTCGCCCACCCCTTTGCTAAGAGGGGAAACCTCGCAAAAGGGTTCAAGGATCGTTCACAGTTCAAAGCATTGGATGAGACGGAACTCTATCTGGACCAACTTTCCCGGATCATACAGGTAGCTTTACTTCAGAGGAATGTGGGCTTTGTACCTTTTAGGCCCATGAGCTACATGGAGACGAGCCAAGGAAGCCTTTCAAGGGCTTTTCTGGATCCGATCACGGACGCTCTACGCCTCGGCCTAGTCCCGCTTTCGCATGGAGATGTTGTAATGGATAGCAAAATTGGATTCAGCATAGTCTCCGCCGACCAGCTCGCCTCACTCTTCGCCTTGAAATTGAAAGCCTCCAACGTGCTGTTCGGATCGGATGTTGACGGCATCTATAGTGCAGACCCAAAGAGATCGAAAACAGCCCAACTGGTCAAGGAAGTAAACAAAAAGAATTATCGAAAGATACGTGCAGCGCTCCGGAAAAGTCCACCTGGGGACGTGACAGGCGGGATGCTGGCCAAGTTCTCGCAAGCAGTAATACTTGCCAAGAACGGTTGCGAATCCTACATCTTCAATCTTCGACGAGAAGGGATGCTCGAAGCGTTGTTGTCGGGCAAGAGTCAGGGGCTTGAATGCACTAGATTTGAGACATGGAGAAAGCCACGCGTGAACTAGTACGTTCTGAGGACGACCATGTCGGCGAGTTGGGAGAGCGACCGTTTGTAATCCGAGCCATCCAAAATATCAAGATGCTTCTTGGCCTCGTCCAAGTACTCCATAGCCACCGTCCGACATTCATACTCGGCCGGTGTCCTAGCTGCTAGGGCTCTAGCCTTCGAGGCCATTGTCTTAGTCACCTTTTCTGATCTGAGGATAGATAGTAACTCGCTCCTCCCTGCTTTGGGCAGATGTCTCAATGCCACAAGTATTGCTGCATTCCCCAACTTGTGCTCGATAACATCCTTCGCAGTCTCTTTGCCAGTTGATTGTCCATAAACGTCTAAGACGTCATCCATGACTTGGAATGCTAAGCCCGACTTCCAACCAAACTCGCCGAGGTTCTCGATCGTCTTCCTGTCGGCCTTTGCGGCGTAGCCCCCGATAATGGCAGCAGTCCGGAATAGAGACGCGGTCTTCTTGCCTATCATGTCGAGGTACATTCGAAAGTCTGGATCCAACACACGGTTTGAAATCAGGTAAGGATCCACACGGCCAGCCTGTTCGAAAAGAAGATCAAGCCTTTCTCCATCAATAATCTCCTTCATCGCCTCGACCGACTTCCTCCTGATCCTATCCCGGCTAGAGCATTCATCGACGATATCGTCGATTATCTCACGGTAGAACATTCCAACTAATAGCGCTACCGAGTCGCCCATCTTGGCTCGGACTGTCGGCTTCCCACGCCGGACCTCGCCATGATCGATGATATCATCCATAACCAAGGAATAATTGTGTATTAACTCCACAACAGCCGCAGGTGCAAGAGCATCACTCAGCTTCCCGCCAGCCGCGGCACAGGATAGCATCACCAAGGTAGCGCGCATTCGTTTTCCACCGCCAGCCTTGAAGTGATATTCTAGGGCGGGACGGAATGTGCTGTTAGATGATCTGGAAAGGGCTTGGATAATGACTGGGTCTACCTTATGTCCAAAGCTTGTGAGCTGGTCTAGGAGCTTGGAGGTCATTCAGCTGCCTCGACGGCCTCAACCTTCTCAGCCTCCTCGTCCACTGACCCAGCCTTTTCCGTAGCCACGGGCTTCTTCAATATGGCACGGTTCTCGATCGCAAGTTTGCTGAGTTTGTCGACGTTGAAATCGTAAATCGTGTGCCGTCTCGGATCGATCATAAGATGCATCCTTTTCGCTGCAACCACGTCAAGGCCCGCCTTCTTCAATTCGCTCAACGAGAAACCGCGCCCCTTGCGCAGGAAGACCTGGCCTTTCTGGGCTCGTTGGACCATTGCCTCGAAACTGTTTCCCAAGACCAAACCATTCCTTTGTGTCATTCTTGTCATAATATTCCTAGTCCTGATTTGCCGGATGCGAATGGTCTACAAGAATTACTTCGTACCAGTGATTCTTACCATCAGAAAACAGATAGTAGGAATTCTTCAATGTCATGTTCGGATACTTCCTCAAGACCCGATTCTCTCCAATCCTCTGTGAGGATATTGCCCTCGTGAATTTCACAGAGCCCATTGCCTTCGGTCTCCTTCCCGAAGCCGGCCTCGGCTTCCTAGCTCCACCCGTCCGGACACGTACTCGAACAATGATAATGCCTTGTTTTGCCTTGTACCCCAGCATTCTAGCTTTATCCGGTCTCGTGGGACGACGGATGCGCATGATTACAGGGTCCCGCCGCCACTCGACAGCTTCTTGCCTCAGCCAGCCCAAAAGCTCAGGATCATGCTTCCTCCATAATTGCTGAAGGTACTCGTAGGGCATCTATGATCCATAATCTCCTTGATCCACTTGCCTTCGGGTTTTCCGACCTCGGTCTTCCGCATCCCTGATAAGGGTTACTAGAGGCTGCACATCCTCAACACTGTTAAATCCATCTATCAATCCGCAACCAAATGAGAGACCATAAGGAAGCAGTTGTGAGAATGATGCGTCAAGAGACGAAGCTGCTCAAACGTGCCTACGAACCTGCCAGACTCGCGATGAAGTATCATCCATTATACCATGGGAAGATCGAGATCGCGCCAAAAGTCCCTGTGAACAGCTACGACGATTTTGCCGTCTGGTACACGCCGGGCGTGGCAGATCCTTGCAAGGATATCCAGGCGCACCCGGAGAAAGTATTCGATTACACGAACAAGTGGAACAACGTCGCAATCATAACAGATGGTAGCAGAGTCCTCGGTCTAGGAGATATCGGCCCAGAGGCAGGACTGCCAGTGATGGAGGGGAAGAGCCTACTCTTCAAGTATCTGGGCGGCGTAGACGCGTTCCCGATTTGTCTCGGGACCAAGGATCCTGAGCAGATCATGAACGCGGTCCGATGGCTACAGCCTTCTTTCGGCGGAATCAATCTAGAAGATATTGCTCAGCCAAAGTGCTTCGACATTCTCGACACGTTACGGAAGGAGATGCCAATACCAGTATGGCACGATGATCAGCAAGGAACGGGGACTGTCGTGTGCGCGGGACTCATGAATGCACTGAAGATCGTTGGAAAGAAGATGTCTGAGGCTCAGATATGCATGCTCGGTGCTGGAGCGGCCAACATCGCAATCGCGCGCATCATAATCGCGGCAGGCGTCACCCCTGGCAACATCCTCATGGTTGACAGCAAAGGGATACTCAGCAAAGACCGAACGGATCTCAAGGAGAAGAATCCGGTGAAATGGAACATGTGCCTCATCACCAATAAAGAAAACAGGAACGGTGATTTGAAAGAAGCGATGAAAGGAATTGACGCGATAATCGCAATGTCCCAACCGGGCCCAGGCACGATTTCCAGAGATTACGTCAAACTGATGAATACGGACCCGATCGTATTCGCGTGCGCCAATCCAATCCCAGAGATTTGGCCATGGGAGGCGGAAGAGGCAGGGGCAAGGATTGTTGCAACCGGTCGATCCGATTTTCCGAACCAGGTCAACAACTCCCTCGGCTTCCCTGGGATATTCCGCGGGACCCTAGACGCTAGGGCAAAAACGATCACCGATGAAATGTGCATAGCCGCCGCGAGGGAACTAGCAAAGATTGCAGAGGAGAAGGGCTTGCAAGAGGATTACATCATACCTTACATGAGCGAGTGGGAAGTCTACCCAAGAGAAGCAGCAGCTGTCGGATTGGCAGCAGTCAGCCAAGGCATCGCCAGACTAAAGCTGAACAAGAGACAGTTCCTTGAACGCGCCGAGACAATAATCAGCAAGTCTCGAAGGACAGCGGACCTATTGATGAAGAGAGGCGTCATCAAGAACATGCCTCTAGGTTCACTTCGTTCTAACGCCGGAAAGAGACGGAGGACGAGCAGCAGTAGAAGGAGTGGAAGAACACGGTTAGCAAGTACAAGATAGCCGTAATCGGCGGCACCGGCGATCAAGGCTTCGGCCTTGCATTGAGATGGGCGAAAGCAGGCTATGAGGTAATCATCGGCTCTCGAAGTCAAGAAAGAGCGAATGAGGCAAGCAAGAAAATCAACGATTCCGTGAGGCCTAGTGCCCGTGTATCAGGATTAGCGAATCCTGACGCTGCCAAACAGGCGGACATAGTCGTTCTCTCTGTCCCGTTTGAAGGCTTCAACGAGATCTTCAAAACGATCAAGCCAGTATTGAGAGAGGGACAACTAGTGATCAGCGTAATGGTCCCATTGGAAAGCTCTGTAGGGGGAAAGCCGACAAGAACGGTCGGACTGTGGGATGGATCGGCTGCAGAATACATCAACCGGATACTTCCGAGGAACGTCGAATTAGTAGCAGCCTTCAACAACGTCAGCGCGGAAAAACTCCACGACCTCAACCGCAAAGTCGACTGCGACGTGTTGATCTGTGGCAACAGGGAGGAAAGTCGGAAGAAGGTCTTCGAGCTGGTCAATGCAATACCTGGGGCCAGGCCCGTGGATGCCGGACCTTTGGAGAATTCGCGAACAATAGAGCAAGTGACCGCCCTGCTCGTCTCATTGAATATTCGACATAATGTAAAGGGTGCAGGGATCCGGATTACAGGGCTACCCTGATGTTTGAACAGTGGGGTAAAACGTGCAGGTAGGGGTCGTTGGGAAGCCTAACACTGGAAAGAGCACATTCTTCAGTGCTGCAACCCTAGTCCAAGTCGCTATAGCCAACTATCCCTTCACGACGATCAAGCCAAACCATGGAATTTCTTACGTCCGGAGCAAATGTGTTCATCCGGGCCTAGGAGTAACCGACAACCCGAAGAATTCCAAATGCATCGATGGGGAACGATTCATACCCGTTGATTTAGTCGATACTGCCGGTCTCGTCCCTCGTGCGTGGGAAGGCAGAGGATTGGGAAATCGCTTTCTAGATGAGGTGCGTAAGGCAGACGCGTTGATACAAGTAATAGATACTTCTGGCTCCACTGACTTGGACGGTAAGCCTGTGAAGATGGGATCTCATGATCCCCTCGAAGACGTGAAATTTCTGGAACATGAATTGGACATGTGGATGGTCCAGATACTGCAGAAGGACTGGGACAAGCTGGCAAAGAAGGCCGAGATGGCCGGCGAGGATCCCGCAAAGATAGTCTCTGAAAAATTGAGTGGGCTTGGAATACGAGAATTCCAGGCCGAGGCCGCCTTGAAACAAGTAGGTATTGGCGAGAAGCCAAGTGCCTGGTCCAAAGAGGACCTGCTGCGATTGGTTGAATCCTTGCGAAAGCTTGCGAAGCCCATGCTCTTGGTCGCCAATAAGATGGACCTTCCCTACTCCGAAGACAATCTGAAACGATTGCTAGACACAGGACTGCCAACTATCCCTGCTTGTTCGGAAGCAGAATTGGCTCTTCGACGAGCAACAGAGAAAGGGTTGATCAATTATCATCCCGGAGACAACGACTTTACTATCAGCTCAAATGTGCGTTTGAGTCCCGAGCAGAAGATTGCTCTTGAGATGATCAGGGATCGGGTATTGAAGGTTCAGGGTACAACCGGTGTCCAGAACGCGATAAATTCGGCATTTTTCAAGCTATTGAACATGATCGTAGTTTATCCTGTCGAGGATCCTGAACGATTGACAAACCATGATGGCGAAGTATTGCCTGATGCCTATCTTGTTCCTAGAGGAACCACTTTGAAACAGATGGCTAGCATGATACACACGGAATTGGGTGCACAGATGCTGTACGGTGTTAACGCCCGCGACAAGATGCGATTGGCAGACACATACCTTCTCAAAGATGGCGACGTGGTCAGTATCGTTAGTGCGGCCCAACGGAAATAGTCTTGTGAAGAGGGAATGATCTGCGCCAAGAGGAAGGTTCGAAACAGGTAAGATACCTCCGCAGGTCCTGACTCGATCCGTCTATCCATTCCTAGGAAAGAGGAGCAAACGTGTCGTCCTTGGTCCCGGGATCGGACGGGATGCAGCTATCGTCCGTCTTGACAAGAGACTACTGGTGTTTTCTACAGACCCGATAACAGGAGCCTCCAGACACATCGGGGCTCACGCCATCCATGTCAACGCCAATGACATCGCAGTTGCGGGTGCGGTCCCAGTTTGGTTCCTATGCACAATACTAGTCCCTCCGGGTACCAATGAGTCCGAGCTGCGCGGAATAATGAAGGAGGTTAACAAAGAAGCCCGTAAGCTCGCGATAACTGTAATCGGTGGTCACACCGAGGCTACCTATGACCTAAGGCATCCGATAATCGCAGGGTTCATGGTAGGCGAATCGAAGAGCGGTACCTATCTCACGGCCGAAGGCGCGCACGAAGGAGATACGCTCTTGATGACAAAGACGGCAGGCATCGAAGGGACAGCTGTACTGGCAGCGGATCACAGCAGACTGCTCAAGCAGAAGGGAGTAGATGATAGAACGATCGGGAGGGCCCTGAGATTTTCCAATAGGATCAGCGTAGTCCGAGAAGCCGTAATCGCGTCCAAGACGAAAGGTGTGACAGCCATGCACGATCCCACTGAAGGTGGCGTCTTGAACGGGCTTTGGGAATTAGCCGAGGCCTCCGGCAGAGGGATAATTGTTGAATCTGACAAGATCCCTGTCGCTCCTGAGACCAGAACAATTTCTGACGCTTTGAAACTCGATCCTCTGAAGCTGTTGGGGTCGGGAAGCCTTGTCATTGCCGTTGCAGCCCCTAGGAAGGACGCGGTTCTTGAGAGACTCAATGAAAACAGAATCAGAGTAACCGAGATAGGTCGTCTGACGAGAAATAGCAAAGGCAGACTCGCGAACAAAGGAAGTATTCAGAGAAGATTGACGGCGGTTTACAGGGACGAACTTTACCGAATCTAGGACCTGTCGGGGTTGACCATCTGCGGGTCTTTAGCTCGGAAAGGTTCTTGGAGGGTTGTCACGATCATCATCAGAACCAGAGCTAGGGAGCTAACGAAGAACCATCCAGCTAGGTCGGCTCCTGAGTATTTCACCGCCAACGCGTAGCCTATAGGGATCGAGACGGCTCCGAGAATGTGGACAGAGTTCATCAAGCTGATTCCCAATGGAGCATAGCGATGTCCCACTTCGGGATACTGGCTCGCGCTCGCGTACATTGTCGAGAAGACCATGGCATACAGGAATCCAATCGTCGGAATCAAGAACCATAGTCCGTCGACCGGGACTACACCGATGAAACCTAGAAGTACGCTCGCCATAACTCCCGGAATTAGGATGAACTCTTTTCTCCTCCGCAACCTATCTGATAAGAATCCTCCCAGTGGACCCCCTACCATGCTCGCAAAGAGAAGAAGAGAGGACAACAAGCCGGCAGTATCCAGCGCAACTCCTCTGATGTCGTGAAGGAACTTTGGCAAGAACTGGGCTGCTGTGAATGTTCCGCCCCACAACCCGAGCACCCCGAATGCTAATACCCAAATGTTCCGGCTCTTCAGAACAGGTCTTATCGAATTGTACGCGGGTTGAGAACCCTTGTCTCTTGGAACAACCACCTCGCCGATTACGAAGAACAATAACCCTATCAATCCTCCTAGTACGAGTCCAATTCGCCAGCCGAACCCTGGCGCATTCATTATCAAAGCCCAGACCCAGAGCCCAATTCCTCCACCAACGCTGAATGCTCCGTTGTACAATCCGATCACGAAACCCTCTTCTTGTTCTCGGAATAATGGTGTGAGAACGCCGATCGCGGGGCTGAAGAATAGACTCGCGCCCACTCCGAGCATTAATCGTGAAAGGAAGAGGTAGGGAAAGCTTGGCGACAAGCCCTCAGCGATTGCTGAGATTGATAGAATGAGCATACCGAGCTGGGAGGTGTTCTTATTCCCCCAATGCGCCGCGATGAACCCGGCGGGTACCTGGAACAATCCCGCACCGAGTAGGAATGAAGACGTTATCACGGCAAGGCCGAACGTGTCGATGCCTAGATCAGTTCCGATTAGGGGGAGAGCTGGGGCGAAGTTGTACCAGTTCAACGAGTATACGGTCCGGGAGGATATGACGGAGGCGAGAACGAACCACCTGTTGCTTGGCACAACAACTGATTTCGCGTCGGTTACGGACGATGCTTCCTCAGTCGTGGACAATGCGTCCGAATTCTTCGTAGGATTGGGTCCTCTCTCACTCAAGATCTACTTCATCCAGTCCCAAGGGACTGATCCGTTGGGCCAGAGAAGTCATCGGACCCAGCATGAGGAACAGATCGAACGGCTCAATAAAGCCTTACCCACTCCAAAGAGGACTGAAAAATGCTACCTGCGGTGAGAGTCACGCCCCTAGCTTACGAGAGTCTGGGAGTCAGGGGAATGTGTACTCTGCTCGAGACGAAGGAAGTAGGAATACTTGCCGATGCGGGCGTGGCTATGGGGCCACGATTCAGATTAATGCCACATCCAATCGAATACAAGGCACGGGCCAAAGCTAGGGAGAAAATCGAGGCCGCGGCGAGAACTGCAAAAGTTACCACTATTTCTCATTATCATAATGATCATCATACGCCAAACTTCGAAGACCCAGTCTGGCTCGGAAGCACACCCGAGAACGCGGAACGTATCTACCGTAACAAGATAATCCTCGCAAAGGACTTTCGCTCGAAGATCAATGTTGCCCAAAGACGGAGAGGCTGGCTGTTCAGTCAATCCGTCGAAGAGATTGCCAAGGAGTTCGAAATAGCAGACGGCCAAACATACACCTATGGAAGATCGACGGTCCAATTCTGGTCCCCCGTCCCTCATGGGGAATCGGATTCCGAGCTTGGATGGGTTATACCGTTCTCGATAGAATCGAAAGGAGAGAAGGTCCTCTATGCTCCCGACGTACAGGGTCCAGTAGTCGAAGAGACCCTCCAACTAATCCTAAAGGAGAAGCCGGACACACTGATTATCGGAGGACCACCAACCTACCTACAGGGATTCAAGGTCGGCGACGAATTCATCAATGCCGCCCGTCATAACATGAAAAGAATTGCTGAGAAAATACCGATCTTCGTAGTAGATCATCACCTGTTACGGGATCCGATGTGGTCTAAATTCCTAGACCCCATAAGAGAAGTGGCCGCAAAGGCCGGAAACAAGGTCATAACGGCGGCCGAATTGCTCGGCGAAAACCCAGCACCGTTAGAGGGCGAAAGGAAAAAGTTGTACGAGTCCGAGGTACCAAGCAAGGAGTTCCTGAAGTGGGCAAAACTGCCGAAAGAGAAACAGAAGAGTGTTCCGCCACCACTATAGAACCAGAGGGTTACTTCTCTTCTTCTCCCGATTCCATCCGCTTTCGAATCTCGGCAAGACGCTTCCTATTCTCATCCATCGAGTCTAGAGGACTCGGCCGTTTGACCCGGAAAGCAGCCTTGCGCTGTCTCTCTTTCATCTCACTCTCTAGAAGCTTCCTTTTTCGTTGTTCCTCTTGCATGTGAACGAGAATCCGTGCTTTCTCCCAAGGAGGGATGCGCTTCTCCTTCTTCTCCGTCAAAGTCCGACAGCTCCTAATTGAGCTATTCCGATAATAATGCGATATTGTAGCCCTTCAGGCAGTTGGGGTTCCCAGTTGTCTGTCAAGGAATTCGATAACCCCTTTGTACTGTCGAATCATGTTCTCCCGCTTTTGGAATCCGTGTCCCTCGTCCCAGACGACCGTCATCTCGTACTTCTTCCCTTGCTCTTTCAGTTTTGAAGCGAATTTCTCGACGGGACCGAGAGGACATCTGGAATCATTGCCTCTATGCCATATCAACAGTGGAGCTCGGATATTCTCAACGTAATGTATGGGGGACCTGTCATGATAGAGTTCTGGATTCTCCTCAGGTGTCCCGAAATAGCGTTCAATGAAGCTTCTGAAGATCGCGTCCGAAAGATCGTACATTTCCTTCCAATCAGTGATGCCGACGATGGCGGCACCGGCCGCCCAGTACTCTGGCTTCTTCGTCAACCCTAGGAAGGTCATATAACCGCCATAGCTTGCTCCGACAAGCGCAATCTTTCCCGGATCGACATCAACCCGCTTCCTCAGATACTTCGCTGCCTCCTCAACGTCCCTCAAGTCTGCTCCGCCGATGTCAAGCACGTTCAGTTTCTCGAAGTCTGCTCCGTACCCGGTGCTGCCTCGAATGTTTGGTGCGAAGACTGGGTAGCCGGCGAGGAGAAATGACTGTATTGCGGGGGTCCAAGTGTCGGCTACCTCCCATGCAGGACCACCATGTATCACTAGCACACACGGCCTGGGCCCCTTTTGGTCGGATGGGGTCAGAAACCAGCCGTGAATTGGGCGATCGTCGAAGGATTCGTACACAACATGGTCAGCTCTGCCAAGCGGCAGTTTGGTGCTATGCTCGAAGATACTGGTGGTTGTGCCAGCTTTCAGATTGGACTTTGTTAATGATGGTGGTTTGGAGAGTGAGGACGAAGAGAAGACGACTTGGTCATCCTTCCGCACTTTCAAGCATTGATTGCTGAAACCAGCGTGGTAGCCCTTTGGAATCTTGATCTCTCTCGGCGATTTTCCACCCTCAATCTCTTCAATGTAGAGACGTGTTCTACCCTCCTTCGTGCCTAGATAGTAGACAGCTTTGCCATCCGGCATCCATCCGAATATCGGGAAATCTAATCCGAGCTTCTCTGGACCGGCCCTCAGATATGATAAGCGGGCTTTGTCCCTATCGTAGATTGCAAGATCATACCGGTCCTGTGCGTCGGTCTTGAACAGAACTAGGGATGAATTGTGAGTATTCCACTGTGCTCTCGTGTTCTCGGAGCCGGGTTTCGGGGTATAAACGATTGGACTGCGGTGTCCGTTCATGTCCTTGAAAACTAGTTCCATTGAGGTCGGTGCCTCCGTCGTCTTGGCCGAGAAAACAAGCCACGAATCGTCCGATGTCCATTCTGGGCCGAAGAGCCAGTGTTTTTGACGGTAGACCTCTGTGACTTTTCCTGTCTTAGTTTCAACGACCCATATGCCGTTGAACTCTTCGGTGGAACCAGCGAATGCTATACGGTCGTCCCGACTTGACCAGTTGAAGTCTAAGATCCGGTTCGGTGACAGCTGGGTCAGTTGCTGTTCTTCTTCTCCACTCTCTAACCTCGTTTTGTACAGTTGATGTTGCTCTTTGCCACCTTTGTCTCTGGAGAACGCGACCCATCTGGAATCGTTGGATATGCTAGCCCATGACACGCGTTCGTTCCCATGTGAGACCTGTTTCAAATCTCCGCCCTGGACGGGGATCGAAAAGAGCTGGTACGAGCCAGTATTGTTGGACAACACTAGCGCTGCCTGACCATCTCTCGAAACATCTAGCAGCTCTAGATCGGGTATCTCGAAGACCTGTTTTACTTGCTCGAACCTAGCCGGAAGAACTAGAGAGCTTGACAACTCTAAGCTGGACGTCTATGGAATCATTCGTATTTATCGTGATCCAGAGCTTCCGCCCTTTCTTGTCAGGCGCTCTGGGACTACCCTCGGCGCCTTGGCCACAAGTCAAGGAGTCTCTGGTTCCCTTGAATTCTTATATCGAGTTGGCTCAACCTAGAGGTCCAGCGGTGGTGGGGGACCGGGAAGCTGGTCGTTTCCTGTTACCCGAAATCGACCTATGCGGGGGTCCGCTAACGTCTTGGAGCGGCATTTCCGACCAGGTGTAAGACCCAGCCGTCGACTGTGACATCCTGCCCCATCGGGCCGGCGGCGGGGGAGCGTCCTCTGAAGGGAGGGCTGCTACTCCCTAGCGGTCGAAACCGGCGAGGCCCGGAAGGGAGCGGTCGTAAGGTCGACGTCCGACGCTGGTGGGATCACAGGGTGGAGGAGATGACTGGGACACCTCACCTGGAAGGAGTGCCCATCTAGGGCGGATGCCACCACCGCCTCCTGATCAGGAAACGATCATAGCGAGAAACAGCGGCCTAGGCTTGCTTGGTTCTAGCTTCCTAGGTTCTTGAGGAAGAACTCCGTTATCCCAGAATAGCAGACAACTCGATTCTTGAACCGCAACACATCATGTCCCTCATCCTCGAAGACTAGATAGTCTACGTTCAATCCACGTCGTCTCAGGTCTTCGGCAACCTCCTTCGATTCCGGCTCTGGAACTCTCGGATCATGTCTTCCCTGAATTATCATGAGTGGAGCTTTCAACTGATCGAAGTAGGTCTTCGGCGATCTTTCTAGCAGGAATTCCTTCTCGGTTTCGGGGTCCCCAATTGCGAGTTTGATGTAGGGCATCCATGACGGAGGTACCCTAGATGCCCAAGTGGGCAAGTCGTAGGGACCAAACATGTCGACAGCTGCCTTCCAGAGTTCAGGGTGTCGTGCTGCAAGCGTTAGAGTCATGTATCCTCCGTAGGACCGGCCAACTACTGCTCGACGTGATGAGTCGATTCTATTGTCCTTCTCGAGATTCTTTAGACCCTCAACATGGTCCTTGACATCGTTGCCTCCCCAATCTCGATCGACCATTTTCATGTACTTGAGACCATAGCCGGTGCTGCCTCGGACGTTAGGGACGAATACTGCAAACCCTTTCAAGGTCAGGAACTGGATGAGTGGCATTGAGAACCATGTGAAGTCCGGCCTCTCCTGTCCTTGGGGCCCGCCATGAACGTACTCGACTAGGGGTCGAGGACCGTTGTAACCAAGCTCTTTGGAGGGAAGGTAGAGTCTGGCAGAGATTCTCAATCCGTCGAAAGATGTGTAACTCGCGTCTTCTCCCTCAGAGAGGTATTGTTCAGGGATGCCCAGGACTCGTTCGTTAGAGAGACGCCTTGGCTCTTGCTTACCATAGGGATACATGTATAATTGCGAGGGCACGTTGGCTTTAGCGAAAGAAAGCACATACTCGACCAGAGGTCTTGGCAACACGCTAGTCTGCCAATCGATCCCCAGAACAATTCCATTTGCCAACGGTGCCTGACCTGCGAGTACTCTGGTAACCTCTAGCCACGGACTGCTTGGATCTTCGTGATATTGAGTCTCATAGACCCAAGACGTTCCATCAATATTGTAATCCAGGAGGAAGAGGTCCCATTTGACATGCTTGATATCTCCTAGTTCACCTGCTCCAGTGTGCTGAAGACCTTTTACTGCCACTTCGATTGGCTGTGATGGCGAGTCAAGTCTGAGGAGACTTGGTGTACCATAGTCTGCAAAAATGCTTGACCGGAATAAGATGCTCTTGCCGTCAGGTGTGAAGTTGCAGGCGCCGATTCCTGAGGGCGCTAGCTGTTTTCCGCCCCTCTGTTCCAAGGGAATGCCGTACAATAATTCTCTCTCTGCCATTCCCTTTTTCAAAATGTAGAGGACCGTGTCGCCCGCAGTATAACCGTCCGCCAGGATCACTGTAGAATTGTCAGGTGATGCCCCAGCGAAGAAATTACCATAGAGACTCTTGCCGAGAGAAGTGATTTCGCCAGTGTTGAGATCATGTCTCAAACATTCCTTTTCGGGTATTTTCCTGTCATCATGATAATAATAGGCGATGTTCTGTTCCGTATCGCATTTTACGCATGCAACCTCTTCATCCTTGAAACGATCCCCAAGGATTGGATCAGGGATGCCGCCGTCTAAAGGGACGAAGCAGGGTTGATAGTTCTCGTTGCCAAGCTTGTCCATCATAACCAAGACCTTGCCCATGCCTGGCAATACGACAAAGTTCTCGCCGTTGATCAAATGGGGATTGACTAGTGCCTGGCCGGGTGGAAGGAGCGGGTTGGGTATACTCCCAGACTTTTCGATGGAGTAGAGGCTCAAAGAGCCGTTTAGATCGCTTAGAAAGTAGACTTTGTCTCCCGCTACTTTGGGCGCCATCATCAGACGGGCGGATAGAAGCGACTCTATCGGAAACTTCTCAACAACAACGGGCTTAGAGACTGTTTGGGTAAGGGTCATAATAACTGGACTCAAGAGCGCGCGGGGCGGCTACTGCTGTATCAATCTTTCTCGACCTCCGTAAGGGGGACTAGATTGGTTGTGATGATACTTTTTCTGCGACTTTGTTCAAACAGACGCGGAGTGTGTTATGACAGCTTTTCAACCACTCAAGTACCTCTGAGTGGCCGCTCTCGCCAAAGTCCCTGATTTCGCCCTTCTCGCCTGCATACGATGTCACCGTGGCCACCTTACCCTTGGCCCATGGGAACCGGCTGGCAATCGCCTCGACATGCCTATTCTCCATGACGAGAATTAGATCAGCCTGATTTACAATATCGGTATTTATTGCTCGAGACTGGAAGCCCTTCAAACTCTTGTAGGCGTCCCCTATCACGATGCTCAGACGGCGATCAGCAGTGGTCCAGGGCATTGCCGAAAGCCCTGCAGAGGATACCGAGACGCCCGCTAGACCCTTCTGAGAAACCAATTCTGTCATCAAAGCCTGAGCCATCGGGCTTCGGCAGATGTTACCATCGCATACAAACAAAATGTTCCGTCCACGGTCGCCCAATCCCATCACGTCCACATCCTCTCGCCCCATACTAATTCGTGCGATCGGTTATTACTGTTCCTCTAGTACAGGTCGGTTGAGTGGGTGACACCTCTCTTGAACCTCTTCTTCCGAGAACGTTTAAAATAGCCACATTTAGCCTCGAACATCGAACCAGGAAGCATAGCATGGAACATTACGGTGGATCATAGCATTGAGCAGTAAGGACTTGAAAAAGGTCCCCGAGATTCGGGTATTCAACAAGTGGCCAACAGCTGGAATTGAGGCGGTGGACCTTGGCCTGAAACGGTACATTGCCCTCCGTCCCTCTCTTGTTCCACACACGAACGGTCGGCACGAGCATCAACGATTCCGCAAGTCCACGATCAATCTTGCCGAACGACTCATCGACGATATGATGCGTCCGGGCCGCTCCGGTGGTGACAAGGCCAAAGCGATCGGGATCGTTAAGAACGCGCTAGACCTCGTGGCTATCCGCACAGGGAAGAATCCTCTTGAGGTCCTCGTTAAGGCGGTGGAAAACGCTGCACCTTGCGAGGATGTGACAAGAATAGCTTACGGTGGAATCGTCTACCCGATCTCCGTAGACATTGCGCCTCAGAGACGGGTTGACATCTCGCTACGCCACATAACAGAAGCGTCCAGAGCCGCTTCCCACAATAATCCGAGATCAATTGACGAATGCTTGGCCGAGGAACTTGTTCTCGCGGCCGCACGAGATCCAAAGAGCGCTTCCGTAAGGAAAAGGGACGAGATAGAACGAGTTGCACTGGCATCTAGATAGGCGCTCTTGTCCCTCGCGGTATATCATCTGACGAGTCACAATTCGGCGAATAAATTATCGTCTGAATTCTTTTCCAATTTTTGGCTTACACTGGCCTATTCGTTTTATACTCTGTATCTGTAACTACAGGCTTCAACCTTGTCGAATACAGAAGGAGAAGTCATCTCCTCTCTCAGCACTCAGATACAGAGAGCAGGAACGCTGCTTCAGAGAGGAGCAGCGGATCAGATTGAAGGATACCAGTCACGATTCCAGACGATAGAAGGATTACACGAGCGGCTCTTCAAGAATCTCATAGTATCAGATTTCGATCCGAAGATGGGATTCGAGACCGCCAAGAAATTATTCGGGACCGAACACGTCAGCTTCGCTGCGGTCGACGGGACGGACTATGCGCGTCCCCTCTTCGACCTAATCGTCTTCTTCGGTGGAAGTTATGCCACAAGAGGAACAATAACCTACAATGACAAAAGTCCTCCAAGTGTTGAGTACGAGAATCACTTTCTGAAAGGCGGACGAGCCCTTTCAAGTTGCATCCCAGTCTTCGTGAACGAGGTCCCAGAGATCGACCAGAGCTTCTTTCAGCAAGGAGGATCCAGCGAAGTAACGACAGCACGCCCTCTCACTGACGAGATGATCGCGAACAATTCCACCATCCCCGCATGGATAATGACACTCTCAGAATTCTATCTTGCCTATCGACTGGCAAAAGAACCCGATCCGCCAAGAATCATACTGCTCGACAGAAGCTTGTCCTCCACATTCCCCAACCTCATCTTCGACTCTTCCAAGCGGCAATTGTGGATGAGCAATGGAGCACTTCACGGACTACAACTTGACAACATACCATTGGACGTCAATGATCTTGCCTACGCTAGATACCATTTCTACGTCCCAGAACTACAACTTCCACCGGCACGTGGAGACTCTCTCCGATACAGAATCCTACTCGAACTGGAAAACAATGGACCAATGACAAAAAATCAACTATTCCAGCGTCTCGGGACGGGAAGTCCTGATCGCCAGGCCCGGGTCGAGAAATTCGTGCAAAAGTCGATCAAGGACGGATATTTGGAGGAAACGAATGGCCTCTATCAACTGACCGAACGGTATCGGACGACCTGGCCAAGAATTAGGAAACTAGTTGAGACGATCGGTCAACGGATGTTCGAAGAAAAACCGAAAGAGAATCCAATGAAGATAGAGAAGAATGGAAGCTGGCACTGGCTCACAACTCAGGACATGGCCTTCCTTACACTGTTCACTTTGAATATGCTCATCGAGGAATGTCTCACCAAAAACATCCTACTGCTTGGACTGGCAAAGGACACTGCCGCTCGAGACTTGAAGAATCATGTTCTCCCAGTCCTCATTACAAATGGAGTCTGGAAGTCGGAGATTTCCCAGACGGATTTGTCCAATCTGCCAAATACGGATCGGATGCTCCTCCAGAGTCTAAGCATCTTCAATCACAAGCAAATTCCTGTCCCCTGGAGCCTAGTAGAATATGATGCGTCCTTCCTG
>VBBH01000175.1 GCA_005888695.1 Candidatus Bathyarchaeota archaeon | reverse complement strand
CCAAGAATCCAGCACAGGCTCGACACTCGAAAATGACAATGATGTCTTGTCAAGCTCGGACACCTTCTATGAGGGTGCCGTGTGAAAACTGTGAGGATCCTCATTGTCAATGTCCGATCTGTCGTGAAGCAGCCATCACTGCACAGCTCAGGTCGACCCGGAAAGACTCTAGGTCGAAGTAGGCAGAATTTCAGACGCCTACGAGAAGCTAGGAGGTCCGAAAGTATTCGAAAAGTCTCTTTCACGTCTTGAGTTTTGAGGTGCTACCCCCCTCTATTTTTACAATTCCGCAACTGCAACTCTGCAACAACAAAATCAATGTGTCATGTCCGTTGCTAAAATGACACAGTGAGCTTGACAGTTTCGGTAAGTGTGAAACCACTTCCTGTTCCGGGCGGCTCCATAAAGGCGAGATACCAATTGCCGGGATGGGGAACTGTGACAGGTGCTGTGTATGACTGCACGATTGGCGAGAGCCAACTTGTGGTGGTATAGTTCCCATAGAAGACACAGTTGCAAGTTAGAAAGACATTGTATTGGGCTTGGTCAAGCACAGCCAGCCTCGCACCATAACCACCGCCTACACTGAAGGACAAGTTGAGCGATGATGAGATGATGCCTGTTGGCACAGCGAAGGGCACGTATTGAACTGCCCCGTAACCTGACAGGTTTATCGCTCCACTGGCGATCGGAGAGGTCTGAGAATTCAACTGTCCAACGGGGGACTCTAACAGAGTCAACGTTTCAGTTACACTGATACCACCAGTCGGGTATTCTCCATGAAAAGCGAAGTACCACTTTCCAGGGTATGGGATGCTCACTTCAGTGGTTAGCGAATAAACCGGCATCGATGCCCAAGTAGTGTGGCCGTAGTTCCCGCTCAGGAATAAGGAATACTGGGTTCCATTCAGGAGATACATTATGAATGGATAATAGGAACTCAACTGGCCAGAGCTGGCTGTAACGTTCAGAGAGGCTACTACTCCGAAAGAGACGTTGAAACTAACGTAGTCGTAACCCGGATTGGGAACCTCGATAGTCCCGCTACTGATCTGAGTTGCTGTAGCCTGCTTTTGCTTACTTAGGGTCAGTAGCTGTGCCTGAAGCTGGGTGACCTGGGCCTGCAACTGAGCGTTCTGAGATTGAATGTGAGAAATGCCGATGGTCGAGACTTGACTGTTCAGATTAGAGACTTGGGCGTTAGCGTTGTCGAGCTTGCTACTCAGGTCTGATATATGACTGTTCAGTATTGTATCCTGTTGTTGGCCGTAGTAGATACTCGTTCCGACAGATGTGGGGATTCCTGCGAGTAGGACGAATAACGCAACTTTGTAGGCGAGTAGGGAAACCATGGGAATCGTTTAAGAGAATCAGGTATTTGGGTTTAGCTGGTTCCCCGTTTTAAGTTGAAGACGCTACGGCTCGCGATTGCCACCATAGTAGTCGGTGCACTCGTTGTAGCGGCCTATACCCTGCCTCTAAACACAACAGCGAATATCCTAGGTCTAGACATCAACATAGTCGTTCTGTTTCGAGCAGTTTTGCCGTTTCTCACTACTGGTCTCCTGCTCGAACTCATAGCGAATCGTGTCCAAGATTTCATCCACGGCCGATTGGGAAAAGCGATAGCAGAAACCGCCCGAACTTTTGTTCCGGCTTTCCTTTACATGGTGCCGCTCGAAGTCGCCTACATAATTCTCTTTGTGGCAATTACCCTCAAATGGTTCCCGGGTGTATGGGAAGACAATCACTTTCCCTTCTTCTTTCTCCCCGGACTCCTCGCTCTGCCATTTCTCTTCAATTCGAGAGCCCTAGTCGTTTCGATCAGAAGCACATGGATACTCATCGGTGACTCTTGGAACTGGCTGTGGAATAAGTGGCTCTGGGCGCTCTGGTATCGACTTAGGAAAATGAAACGCATCAAGCCCGAAAACCTGAATCCTGTGCCGTGGGGATATCTTATCGCGGATTCACTTCAACTGGTTTGGTACGGTGCATTCTTGGCAACCTTGAGCACTTTCATTATCCAAGTTGTCCAGCAGGGTTTCAACACGGCATCGATACTCATATTGATATTTGGATTTGCGGCGATTATCGTGATAGGCGTTGTTCTGGGAGCCTTGAGGTTGAAATACCCGCCACCACCCCACCGCGATTAAGAAACCCCCTCTCCACCACCTTATCTCAGCTATCAGTCGAGAGCGTACCTAAAACTCATCGAGTAGTCGTATCGTTGTTGTCCGCCAACACTGTACCCGGCAAATTGTTACACATTAAGCCGGGTGTATTGTGGCGCACGCGTTTTTTCGGGCGGATTGTCCCCCGAAATAATTGTAGGGTTGCGGCGGAGTTTACTACACAAAAAGGGGGAAAAGATTGGCCCCGTTAGAGGGATTATGTCGCTAGGGATGGGATTCGTTCGTCAGGCGACGCAGGAGATAGAGCTAGTGAATGTTCCCCGATCACTACTGGAGTCCTTGAATGAGACCATTCCGGGAGAACCGCATGTTCCACTTACTGTACCAGAGAACGGTAACGGGATAAGGGCATTGGGGGGGCAGCGTTTCGCAGCCGGGCACCGGCACGCGTTGGGTGCTTGAGGTCGATGAATGCCGCTAGACCTTTGCCGAGCTGGAGGCGCGAGGTGTGAAGTTAATTGATCCGCAGCCTCGCGAAGAAGGGTGGGGTTTCGCTGTGGATCTTGTTGATCCCGACGGCAACCACTTCACGATTCATGAGACACGCAAGCCCACCGCAAGCGCCGATTGGGCCAAAACGGGCAAGAAGGCATAGACGACGCATATCTGTTGCGAAATAGTTGCCCTCTGATTATAGTCGTGCACTTCGGCTAAGCGGCTAGACCAGATCATAGCTCACTTCATCATCTTCCCGGCGATCGGCCGTGTAGCAACTCTCGACACCTATGACAAACGCCGAGGTCCTTGTCTTTCGTATCCTTCAATTCGGCACCGCATCTTCTACATCTCTTCCCCTCATGGCTAGGGCGCAGCCGGTAACCGGCGTGATAGAAACCAGGATACAACGCCGTCAGATATCCTCCGCCTGGAGCGAAGTGTACTCCACACGGCGCTGTAGGTGGGGCGCATGGACAATTGCATACGGTCATGAAGCTGGGTCAGCAAATGCTCCCGAACGTTACCTGATAAGGGTGGCCGGCGAAAGAAGGAAACCGATTTCATCACTTCTTTCCTGCCTTCCTCCTATTATGGCTGGATAGACGACTCACCGATTCGTAGCCGTAATGGTTGCCCTGCCCGACTTCGTTACCGTCGATTCAAATGGTTCTTCGCATTACCACGGAAGATGTTCTGCCCTCGCTGAGCGGTGTTTCTATCTTAAACCCGGCCTTCTCGAACATTGTCACCGTTCCACAATACATGTAGTTTGATCCTTGATCAGTCCTACTCACTGGATAGGCTTCGACGAGGCCGCCACCCTTCTTCCTTATTGCCTCAAGCGCCGCCTTCAATCCAGCTCTAGCGATGCCGCTCCCGCGATACTGTTTGGTAACGACAAAACAAGTAATTCTCCACAACTTGTCTCTGCCATATTCAAGGGCGAGTTTTCGATACCTTGGGCTGCTGTCAATACGAGGAAGCTCCTCTCTAGGCCCATACTGGCACCATCCTACCGGTTCTCCCCTCGCATAGACAAGTATCCCGTGAGCGCAACTGCTATCGACGAGCTTTCTCTTCTCCCGACGATTCCTAACAGCCCAGTCAGCCCTAGTTCTGGGCTGCTCGGTTCCGGGCAGGGAGCGAGGTCGCTGGTGGTGCATGCACCAACACCACCACCCATCTCCTATGACCCCCTGTTTCAGGAAGAGCCTTTCAAAATCAGGCCAAGTCCGCTTCGACAATTCCTTCGCGGAATAACCATAGTGGCTCGATGCTTGCATTCTCCACGCTAGCTCGTCTTTCAACCAGTATCACTACCGTGCTGATTTCATTACTTCCTTTTTGGCGCGTTTGTAATGGAGCAAAATGTTGCCTGAGTCAAATCTTCGTCTCTTTATGAGTTCAAGATTCAGTTTAATTTTCATCCCTTCGAATATCGGGTGGCCTTCTCCTATAACTGGATTTATCATGAACCTGAATTCATCGATCAAATCTGTGCCTATGAAAGACAAGGCTAGGTTAGATCCGCCCACCCAGATGTTTTTGCCTGGCTGCTCCTTCAAACACCTTATTGCCCCGGGATCAAACTCGTGAACGAGTTGGACACTTTTCCAATTCTCCGTCTCCTGAACTTTGTCGAGCGTTCTTGAAAATACAATCTTGTTGGTATTTTTGATCGGTTTAGCGATTTCTAGATTCTCTTTTGAGGTCGCACGGTCTTTAGCCGCTTTTGGCCAGGAGGCTTCCCATGAGCTGAATGTTCTGCGTCCGAACAGGAGAAGATCAGCTTCCCTCAGTTGTTCTATGGCAAACTCGTTGAATTCATGATCAACGTTACGCCATGATATGTCACGGTTTGGTCCTTCGAAATAACCATCAAGGCTTAACGTCATGAATACATGTGCTTTTCTCATGTAACGTCGATTTCTCGTTACGGCGAGGGCAACGACCATTTTTCATCCACATGGTAAATAATTGCGCCGTCATCTGATCTGGCGTTCCGCACTCGGCACATGGTCCTAGTCCATGCTATTTTATGGAATGATGTTTTCGACGCGGTATGCGAACGGTGATGAAGAGTCCTCCTCCAAATTCCCTTTCGTCTAAGATCGTAGCATGTCTAGGAACAAACTGGTAGAATCGCAAGGGGAATTCGCCTTCCTTCTTTTCGAATTGCCTCTTCCATTTCGCGAATCCCAGGTAGCGTTGGCCA
>VBBH01000174.1 GCA_005888695.1 Candidatus Bathyarchaeota archaeon | reverse complement strand
GCTTGAAGGCGACAGTTGGAATTACATCCAACAGGCGGGGTTATCGTGTACTCCGCGAGGAACGGACAGTAGTTGGGGGGCGAGCATAGAGCAGTAGTGTAGTTCCCATACATTGGAGGAGTAGTCATCGTCGGCGAAGAATCCCACTGACTCCCATCGCCCACATAGGTCCACTGCTTGAACGTATAATGCTGACCAGTCTGGGCTCCGATGAAAGCCGTGTCTAAGACCTGGATGGTATGAATGGTACTGTTCGCGAAAGTGAAAGTGTGGTTCAACGTGAAGACGGCACCTCCGTCCAGTTTCACGCTAATCGAGTGTTCAGCCAGCGGCACATGGGTAATTGTCTCCAGTTGACACCCAGGTGCTCTGCAGCCCATTGCATGAGCATCTAGTAAGAATACCGGTATTAGGATCAGCGAAACCGTTAAGGCTAGAATTGTGATAGAGGCTGTCTTCCTCAGTCGAAATCCCTCAAGTCCTCTTGCACTATGCTCGTTCTAGCCGTGAATGAAGAAGGTCTCGACCCAACTCTCACCCATCTTGGGTATCAGGCTCCTTAGAATCCTGAACCCCCAAAATCTCCACTCAGATATTCGATCGGATAGCGATCGAATACTCCGAATTAGAGATAGCAGGCAGAAGTAGCGATGAATCGGTAGGAAATACCGAGCCTCAATTCGCCTCGGTTCAGTTACACCCCTCTTTAGTTGCACCTGCTTCCTAACGTTGATGGAGAACAGCGAAGGTTCTGGAGGATTTATTCACGAAGGCATCGGCGCATCTATTTCTATGCCTGTGCCTTCTATCGCTACCATTAGCACAAGATGGATCCGCAAGAAAGGCCCTGCAGATCAATGGTTCGGGTCCATTGGGATCGACAGATTATCCGTGGACCATGTTTCACTATGACTCGTTGAGAACCGGCACGACGCTGGCTCGTGGACCAGCAAATCCTAGTTTAATGTGGAGCTATTTGACCGGATCCTCGGTCTATGCCTCACCGGCGGTAAGCGATGGACTCGTTTTCATCCCCTCTTGGGACGGTACTCTTTACGTGATTGACGAGAATACGGGCCAGCTCAAGTGGTCATTCAATACCGGTGCGCCAATCTTCTCCTCGCCGGCCGTTTCAACAGGTACAGTTTTCCTCGCGTCGAGAAACGGCGTGTTGTACGCGCTTAACGAGCAGACCGGCGGTGTAATCTGGAGTCATCCCACCCCGAATTATCCAATTACTTCTTCCCCTCTTGTTGCCGATGGAAAAGTCTTCTTCGGAAATTGGTGCGGCGGGATGTTATGCAATCCAGCAGGTCACTTTGTAGCTTTGGACTCTGCAACCGGGACGATCTTGTGGCTTGCGGCAACAGTTCCTTCCGCAGCCGTCGTATCCTCTCCTTCCATAGACAATGGGCACGTCTTCTTTGGCGAAGATGACGGCACAGTTGTCTCGCTGAACGAGACTACTGGAAAGGCAGTGTGGTCCGTAGTCCCAAGTGGCAACGTATTTGTCAGGACGGCTCCTGCAGTTGCAAGTGGGATGCTCTTCTTTGGTACGGGAAAGAATTTCGTCGCCCTTGATGAATTAACTGGTGCCACTCGATGGACGTTCAAGACAGGCGGGGTAAATTCAACCTCTGCAGCCGTTAGTAATGGCATTGTCTATTTTGGAACTGGGGATGGACGAGTGCTAGCGCTAAACGCCACAACGGGTGCTCCGAAGTGGCCTTCTCCAGGCACTACGACTGCAGGAGTTTCTTCATCTCCGGCATTATCACTGGGTTCCGGCGTCCTATATGTTGGGTCTAACGATCATTATCTCTACGCTCTCAACGCAACAAATGGTAGCAGACTGTGGAGATATTCGACCAATGCGCCAGTTTTTTCTTCTCCAGCGGTTGCTGACGGGCGAGTCTTTTTCGGTTCCTTGGACAATTCAGTATATGCTTTAGGACCGGTTGTTCCTCAACTACAAGTGTCAATCTCCCCCAGTGAGTCAATCTTGCGATCGGGAGAGATCTCTACTTTGACAACGACGGTCAGTAACGCTTCCGCACCAGTGTCTGGAGCGACTTTAGCCTTGGCCTCATCGGGCGGCGGAACCTTCACACAGCCAGTGATGACAATGCCAGGAGTTTACGTTTCCAATTTCACGGCTCCATCAGTAACATCATCCACAACCACGCTCATCACGGTTACCGCAAACAAGTCCGGTTTCACTGGCAACTCAGGGCAAACAAGCATCACGGTCAACCCTCTTCCGACATTAGCTGTAGCCGTAACGCCGAGACCCACTACTGTTTCCCCCGGTGGCAACGTTGTCTTGGACATCAAAGTATTGAATGGCACCGAATCAGTCTCCGGTGCAACTATCAACATCACCTCATCTGGCGGAGGAGACTTCTCGACGCCAGTGGACAAAGGGAACGGAAACTACACAGCAATGTTTAATGCACCAACTCAGAATTCCAGTCCCACAATAACCATCCAAGCAACAAAGCCTGGATTCGTCCCTGGACAGAATCAGGTCACCGTTGTAATCAGTGGCGTTCCAGATCTTACATCGATTAAAGTTGGGGGAATACCTCTCATCATATTTTTAGCGAGCTTTATTCTCATTGCCGTAATCATGATAGTGGCGGTTGCACAGCGCAGAAAAAACGACCGCTCACAACATTACAATTGACGACCGTCTACACATCCAGCCAGACAATATTTTTCGTATAGTTAGGCTTCTCAAGCACGATCTCCATCCCTGACGTTCTTTGGGACGCCTGCAACAAATTGCTTCACCGTCATAGATGACGGCGTCCAGGAGCTGGTCCGGGTGACTAGATAAGAGAGTGTTGATCGAGTCTTTGGGTCTTACCGGGCCGCAGCTTTTGCCTTCACGAGTTCGCGTGACTGAAGTGTCGACCATAACTGGTCGAAAGTTTTCTCATGCGACTTTACTAGTAGCGGATCGTTAGTCCACGTTCCAACATCCTGGCCTCCTGCTACATTCGTATCATCAGGAATGTCCTCGGTGAAGATTATCTCTGCAGAATCGGCACTCACGAACCTGACCATGGGCATCGTCGCATTTCTCACCTCAATTACCTCGTTGAGCTCCCTTGCTACACTGGCGTTCGCCTGATTGACAGGAGCAGCGATGTGTACCTTGGCCCCCTTCTGCGAGGCTTTCTCCAGTATCTCCGAATGAGCCTTGTAGAGACGGACGAGACCGTTTGCTGTCGTGGAGAAGAATACGTTGACCTTTGCTTCACCGATCATGTCCTGCACCCGTTTGTAGACCTTCTCTCGTCCCCTTACGCTCCACAGGTCGTACCTCTCGTAGGGCTTTTCAGTGTAAACATACTTTGAACTCTCGAATGCAACGGATAGATTCTCGACCACCTGGACGCACTCAGAAGTCTCTCGGCTCACTTTGTCGACAAGAGGAATCAGGACATCATTGGGCGATACAGCCATGTACCTCTCAGGTTTCCCTGTAACTATCCGGAGCAGTCCTTTGCTCTCGAGGCCTCTGATCGCACCATAGGTCTTTGGTCTTGGCACTTTTCCAAGGAAGCTTATCTCGCTAGCATTACGTGGTCCCATCTTGACTAGGACAACGTAGATCCTTGCCTCATACTCAGTAAGGCCCAGTTTCATCAGGGACTGTACGCTGAACTCGTCGGCCGCTAGTACCTTCACAGGTAAACTCCGGCTATACTCGATTTCAGCGGTTTTTAAATCCGACCCTATTCCTATTGTCATGCTTGATATCCAACCATCCTCGTGAAGACCCACATCAACATGTCACCCAGAACGATCGAGACTACAAGACTTCCCAGGATGAAGATTAGGTGTGGAAGCCCTGGGGTGACCCATACTCCGTCCGAGTAGAGCCCTTGGGCCGTGTAAGGCTCCAACTCAGATACCATTTCGCTTCTTTCCTGTTCTACGGAAGACACAAGACGAAAGTGTCTCACCGGTTTCGAATCGATAAGGTCAATCTTTTCTGCGGGATAGAGATAGGGACGCGTCCTTAGCAGACTGAAACTTGTCTTGTACGATGTGAACAACACAAGGGCCTTTCTAAGGAGCGATTCCTTTTCGAATCCCCTGAAAAGCCCCCCAGATCTCCCCCGGACAAAGAGGTTCTTCCCCATGATGAATAGTCCGGCACTTATCGAGAGTAGGAAGGAGTTCACCAATACAACTATTGGAAATGGATAAAACGCAAAGGGACTTTGCCAGTATGGCGTTATGAAACTCGGCAGAGCTGGCATCGCAAGCCCTAAGCACATCAGAGCTTTGCTGTCCGCCCCACCAACAAGTCCTACTTGGAACATAATGAACGCGATAACGACCGTTATTCCTCCCGATATCCCTACGATCAACCAATTATCAGAGGTGAGAATTTGTGCGAGGAAGAGTGCCAGTGCTATTGGACCGTAGAATAGCCAGTGTCGGTTTGAGACCTCCCTTGTACGGAGATCGCTCACCGAAGCCACGGAGAGAACAGCCAAACTGATCATTATCCCTGTCAATTGGACTGTTGCCAGTAAGTCGGTGTTTCCGAGTATCATCGACGGCACGTGCCTTCAAGGTGCAAGGAACCGCTAGGATAGCATTGTTGTAACTATCGCTAGCAGTGATTGGTACAGCTAGCGGCTTGTGCCCAATCCTTTTGTTGAGTGGAAGGTTTTTTAACGCTATTTGACAAGCCTCGACGCGAGGAATCAACCTAAACGTTGCCAATGGCATTTGTTCTGATAAACGCCGAGATCGGCTCAGAGGATCAGGTAGTCAAAGAGCTAAAGGCAGTCTCGAACGTCAAGGAAGCCTACATGGTCTACGGCGTCTACGACATTGTTGCGAAGGTAGCCGCGGACACCATGGACAAGTTGAAGGAGATCATAACTTGGAAGATCCGACGGCTAAACAAAGTCAAGTCGACGCTTACAATGATCGTTATCGAAGGCTAATGCTCGCTGATTAGTCGTTCTCGAAAACTAGAACCTCCT
>VBBH01000173.1 GCA_005888695.1 Candidatus Bathyarchaeota archaeon | reverse complement strand
TAATCGTATGGAATCAATCGGCAAAAGTATACGCGAGGCCTCGTATTCAACCCCGGCTTGATTTCTCGGCCCAAGAGGCTAATAACTGATGTTCGGCCAACCGGTTTGACACGGGCCCGTAGTCGAGCCAGGACTAAGACGTGGGCCTTCGGAGCCCAAAATCGTGGGTTCGAATCCCACCGGGCCCGCTCCTATTTTCCTGTTCGAATGACACTGAACTAGAAACACGTCTTTACGATTCCAGTACCATAGAAGGGATTTCGGCGACGCAACCATGGCTTGGTTAAATATGAGAAAATCGGCTTCCGAGATAGAGTTAGCCTTGAGCGAGACTTTGCAGAAGACAGTCAGGAAGTATGTCTATGATTACTTTCTAGAGAAGGAGCGTGCTCCTGTCATCGAGGAAATAATGGAGAAGTTCCACCTGGATAGGATAGAGGCGCATCAAGTCATGTTAGGGATCGAACAAGCCCATAACCTGTCCCTGGTCCCTGGGACGCAGCGAATATTGATGGCCCATCCCTTCTCGGCCATCGCAACCCCGTTCAAGGTCACAATCGGACCGAAAACATACTATGCGAATTGCGCCTGGGATTCCGTAGCGTTCAATGTAATGCTCTCTCAAGACATTCGTGTAGACTCGTTCTGCCACCACTGTGCGAAACCGATCAAAATTAACTTGGATCACGGAAAGGCCATCTCAAACCCTCCAGAGCCCCTCGTCTTCCTGAGCATGCCCGCGTCCAAATGGTGGGACAACATCGTCAACACCTGCTCAAACAACATGGTCTTCTTCAGCTCCAAGCAACACCTTGCAGAATGGCAGGCAAGGAATCCAGCTACCACGGGAGAGGCCCTATCGATTGAGAAGACTGTTGAACTCAGCAGACCAACCTATGCGACCAGGATGGAACTCGATTTTTCGAGACCTCCCAAAGAAGAGTTGATGCAACGTTGGGCGTCTATCGGATTGAAAGGCGACTTTTGGAAACTCTGAAAAGTCAGATTTGACCAACGGCCCCTCCCTCTCCCTTCAGAGCCACTTTGGACAACGACCGAATCATATTTCAACAAGCAAACGAAGTTTGGTTACTGCTGTTCGAAAATGGCATCGCCTATTCAGAGGAAGGCCGCGATTCGACTTGCTCGACAAAAGGCGGCAAGGCGGCGAATGTACATGCTTGTGGGATTCGTCCTCCTCATCATAGTTGCTGGCGTTGGGGCCTATCTCTATGTTTTAGGACAATCCTCAAACACGACCCCAACGAACCCTGACATTATGCATGCCCAGATCAATACGACCAAGGGAGTCATTCAGATAGAGCTCTATCGCAGCAAGGCCCCGAAGACTGTGAACAACTTTGTCAGTCTCGCGGACTCTCATTTCTATGATAATCTCGTCTGGCACAGAATAGCCAAGGGCTTCGTAATCCAAACAGGCGACCCAAATACCAAAGGTGCCGTAAACTCTACCAGGAACACATGGGGTCAAGGCGGGTCCCCCCAGACGATTTCGCAGGAACTTGATCCTTCTCTCCATAATGATGCGGGCTATCTGGGAATGGCCCGCGGGGGCGATGTTAACAGTGCGAGTTCCCAGTTCTACATTAACCTAGTAGACAACCGTAGCCTCGATACGACCAATGGAGGATACGCAGTATTCGGTAAGGTGATCAGCGGCATGGATATAGTTAACGCGATTGCAGGTGTGCCAGTCGAGAATGTACCGCAAACCTCCCCACTGTATAATCAGCCGGTCGACGCAACATCTGTAATGGTTACTAGTATCACAATCTCCTAGTTAGCTACTTTAGCCGTTCAACCAGGAAGGATGGCGTGACCTTGTTCACGCCTTCGAAGGAAGAAATGTGATCGACGACCTTGGCCAAACCCTCTCTATCTTTCGTCCAGATTACGACGATGAAGTCGTTGCCGCCCGAAGTATTGTAGACCATCCTCGTCTCGGGAATAGCGGTTAACTTCTTTCCGATCTCCATCATCTTCGAAGGATCCACATCCAGTCCGAGCATTACGTTGGTCTTGTAGCCTAGCTTGTCCGTGTCGACCTCTACCAGATACTTCTTGATTATGCCAGACTTCTGAAGTGAGAGGACTCGTTTCCGGACGGTTGACTCGTTGAGTTTAAGTCGGCTAGCCATCTCCTTGTAGGTTAGGTCGGCGTTCTGCATGAGGAGCCCGATAATCTTAGCGTCAGCCTCTCTTGTTCGGTAAACCAAAACCAGTTCCGAGCTTACTAGTAACTTCGTACCAGCCGATTATATGATTTTGTACTCCTAACTTGGAACATCGCCATGCTGTGCGATCCGATCCAACCACACGTTCATCTTCGATTCGAGAACATCCAATGCCAATGCGCCGTCATTCAATAGTTCATCGTGGAAATTCCTAAGGTTGAATCTCGACCCAAGAAGCTTCTCCGCCTCGCTTCGGATCTGGGAGATCTTTCTTTCCCCGATCTTGTACGATAGCGCTTGTCCAGGCCAGGCAATATACCGATCTACTTCAGACGCAACGTTCTGTCCGGTGAGGGCGGTGTTTTCCTCCATGAACCGTATCGCCAGGTCCCTGGTCCAATGCTTGTGATGGATACCAGTGTCGACGACAAGTCTAGCGGCTCGCCAGGCCTCGAGTGTCAATCGACCAAAGTCCGATTCTAGTGTCTGGTAGAATCCTATTTCTTTCGGTAATCGTTCGGAGTACAGCGCCCATCCCTCCACGAATGCACCGTAACCAGCATGCCTCCGGAACATTGGTAGCCGCACAAGTTCCTGTTGGATAGCGATCTGGAGATGGTGACCCGGCACTGCTTCATGATACGCTAGGGCTTCCATAGTGTATTTCGGTCGCGTCTCGGGACGAAAAGTGTTCACGTAGAAATATGCGGGTCTCGAACCATCTTCAGGCGGTCGATAGTAGTAAGCATCAGGTGCAGAATCGGCTCGGTAAGTTTCGATCTCACGAAGATCATACCCTGCTTTGGGAAGATGTCCGAAAAGCTTCGGGAGTTTTGAATCCATCTTCCGTAGTATAGCTCGAAAGCCTGCGAGCAATTCCGTGGCTGTGGAGTAGTACATTGATTTGTCACTCCTCAACTTGTTCGCATAGTCTTGGGGCGACCCAGTGAATCCCGCCTTGACGATGATTCCACGCATCTCCTCATGTATCCGCTTCAGCTCGTCGAGACCTAGTTGATGGATCCGGTCAGGGGAGAGTCTTGTTGTCGTATGGTGTCTGATGTAGAACTCGTAGCGTTCCTTACCGTCCGGCAAGGACCAGATCCCTTCCTCTTCACGTGCACCTTGGAGATACCGACCAGAAACAAACTCTCTCAATTTCTTGTAGGAGGGTACGATAGAGCGTGTGACAGCTTGTTTGGCCTCATCTCGTAATCGCTGAATGTCACTCCCACTGATCTTTTCCTTCGACTCCGACGATGCGAAGGGCTTGTAGAATTCACTACGCTCTGGGTTCTCCACGATATGAGCCTCCATCTGGGGTACGACTTTCTCAACAACTATCTTCGCCGGGACAATTCTTCTTGTCATTCCCTTCTCCATGCAAGAGATCAGTTGTTCGATGAGACGTGGAAACAGACGGAGACGGGATAGATAATTCTCGAAGTCTCCTACTGTATTGAATGGATGATAAGTAATCAGTTGCGGGAACTCAATGTGTGCTCCCTCCTGCTGCGAGATCGGTTGAAGGAAAGGCTGGAACTTGGCCTCTTCTAACTTGTCAGTGAGTTCTCGTTCAAAAAGTTCATAGTTCAAACGGTCAGCGGGATTCCTGGGTTTCGCGTGATCGTGAAGCTGATCCAAGAATTCCCTTGTCTTCAGAACTCTCTTGTGAAAATGAGTCTCCGAAGCATCTTCTAACTTGTCGTCGTATCGATGGTCGCCCAGGTATGTGGCATAAGTTGGAAACTCCGCCAAGAAGAACTCCCAATAATCCTGATAGAGCCGTGCAAGAGGAGAGTCCAAGCGGCGGTCACTGGTTGCCTGCTTCGGGGAAGTATAAGGCCATCTTAGAAGGAGAAGCGGCGAGGCATAAGATCCGGCTAAGGTATCACAAGAAAGGAGCGCAATGGGGCCGCGCCGCTTTGGAGTGGAAGATCGTTTGGATACCAACACCGGCAAGATTCGCCTCTTTCTTCACCGGGCTTCACGAAATAGGTCACATCGTCGTGGGACATAAGGGCGGTGATGGTAAACCAGAGTATCTCTGGGAGTATGAAGCGTTTGCTTGGGCGCGAAAATATTGCGTGGAACACAATATTCCGGTTCCTGCTCGGACTGTAAATTATGAGAGGGAGATAATTGCCGAGAAACTTCGCAAGTCACTTGAGAACGGAATGAAGAGCGCACGCCCCGTTGTAGTCGAATTCATTCATCAAAAGAAAAATGGGGACCCGGACGTGAAATGGGTTTGGCAAAATTTAGACGCCGACGGCAAGCTCGTCAGGTAGGGTAATGGGGGAGAGAGGGCAGCGCGTATTGTTCTTTTGTCATCTCTGAAGGGGTGAAACCCTAGAGGGAGGGGTGACTGGAGTTGTCACCCGGAAGTCGTTGGGTCCCATGATCTGAGCAAACACTTGGTGCTCGCTGATCACAGTATCGACCTGTGTATTGACTAGGTCCTTCAACAATGCTTTGACCGCTTCGCCGTAGAATAGTGATGCGTTTCGTCCGAAGCCATGGTTCAATATTACGGTAGTCAGGTGGCCGTCGTTACTATATTCGAACCTGAACGCCTTCCCATACCTAGGACCGAGAAGCTCTAGTCCACGTACTGAGGTTTCTAGGTCGACCCGCTTGAATAGATAGGCTATGAGGTCCTTAGCGAGATTCTTTCCGACCCAGCCTCCAAGGTCCCGGGCTTGTGCGTCGGTTATGTAGGCCATCAGTTTCTCGAAGATGTCAGGGGGAAGTGTGACGAAGCCAAGTCTTTCCGCGTAAATATCCCATTCGACGAACTTTCGTAAGGCCTGATTCGCGAAGTAGTTTACACTGACTCGTT
>VBBH01000172.1 GCA_005888695.1 Candidatus Bathyarchaeota archaeon | reverse complement strand
TAGGTTTGCCCGACGTTGTCCGAGAGGACGGACGTCCAGTCGGTAGCGATGTAGTCTTCGGCCTACGAATGGGCCTTGACCTATACGCGAACGTTCGACCCGTGAAATTGATGAATGGAGTAAAATCGCCCCTGGCAATGAAGGGTTCCGGGGACATAGACTTCGCCATCATCAGAGAAAACACTGAAGGATTGTATTCTGGAATCCAAGGAATCCTGTCGAGAGGTGGAGAAGACGAGGCAGGAGTAGACGTCAGGCTAATCACCAGAAAAGGGGCAGAGAGGATAATCAGCTATGCCTTCCGACTGTCGATGAGACGCAAAGGCGCTCCCATTGATCGCAAAAGACGAGTGACCTGCGTCGATAAAAGCAATGTCCTCGCCGGATGCAGATTGTTCCGATCGATCTACAATGACCTCGCTAGAAGGTTTCCGAGGATAGAGAAGGACTATGCCTATGTCGACGCTATGTGCCAGTGGTTGATTAGACGACCGGAGAAGTATGACGTGATAGTCACAACGAATTTGTTTGGCGACATACTCTCGGAAATTGGTGCCGCCTTACAGGGAGGACTTGGGCTTGCACCATCGGCGAATATTGGAGAGAAACACGGAATGTTCGAACCCGTCCACGGATCCGCCCCACAATATGCAGGGAAGAACGTGGCTAACCCTACAGCTGCCATACTCTCCGTGAAGATGATGTTGGAATGGCTCAGCGGAAAATCGACTGACAAGCAGTTAGATGTGGCCGCCCGACTGATAGAGAGGGCCGTGGTCCAAAGCCTAGAGAAGGGAGAAGGATTGACACACGACCTCGGGGGCAAAGCCTCCACTAGACAAGCTGGGCAGGCGGTTGTCAGAAACATGCGCCTCCTAGCACAGAAGGAAGACTAGGACATTTTCACGGGTCGTCTCAAAGTCAGAAAGACCTTATTCCTAGCATGAACCGAAGACCAGTCTCCTGAAAAATGATCAGGTTCTGGGACCAGACTCTAAGAGATGGCGAACAAAGCCCAGGCGTGCGTTTTAGCCCTAATGAGAAGCTCCGCTTGGCAGGAAAGATGGACGAGGTGGGCATTGCCATGGCAGAGGTGGGATTTCCCGTCGCGTCAAAAGACGACTTTCGCGCATGCAAATTGCTCGCGGACCAGCAATTTAGAATGAGACTAATCTGTCCAGCACGTTGCAGAGTTGAAGATGTCGACGCAGTCGCCGACACCGGGATCCGGGAAATCGCTCTATTCATTAGCACCAGTCCTGAATTGATGAGGGACAGTCTCCGCATGAGCGGAAACACCGTGATCGACAGGATCAACAAAATGATCGAATACTCTCGCGACAGGGGACTATATGTTCACGCGGTCTCGGAGGATACGATGAGATCCCGTCCCGATTTCATCCTCCGATTTTTCAAATCCGCCATCACTGCTGGTGCCAAAGGAGTCGTCATAACAGATACGATTGGAATAGCAACGCCTGCGAAAGTACGCAAGTTTGCAAAACTCGTCCGTTCCTCGATACGTGCCCAATCATACTCGATCCATGTTCACGATGATCTCGGCCTGGCAACCGCGAACACTCTCGCCGCCGTAGAGGCCGGGTTTGACGTCCCACAAACAACGATCAACGGAATCGGTGAGAGATCGGGAAACGCGTCCTTCGCGGAAGTATGCCTCGCCTTGGAACTATTGTACAATCGACGGACAGGCGTGAGATTGGATAGAATCTATCGGTTGGCACAGTTAGTCGAGAAGTTTTCCGGAGTGCCGATACCGGCACATAAACCAGTAATAGGAGGTAACAGTTTCTCACACGA
>VBBH01000171.1 GCA_005888695.1 Candidatus Bathyarchaeota archaeon | reverse complement strand
GAAGTGAGCTTGCGTCAGGAACTCTACGATTGCAGAGGCGGCGGTGTCCATTTGGACGTTATCTGGGCATAATTTGAGTCTGCTAAATCGGTAGTCCGATATTTCCCGAGTGCCTCGCCCATTTGTTGCGCGATAATGTGATAACAGACCTGCTTCTTCCCTGACATTACCCGGAAGAAGTAGTCGTCGCAGCTACAGAACATACTCTCCGGCAAGACCTGATATTCGCCGTGCTTCCCTGCCACGACCCAGATGGTTCTGCCGCTTGGGCTGAACACATA
The DNA here is from genome assembly GCA_005888695.1 of Candidatus Bathyarchaeota archaeon. The sequence continues at coordinate 11,477 of VBBH01000171.1, read as the reverse complement.
CCTGCTCACCCTCTCCTCTTCCACAAGTTCCATTGCCTGGTTGAACCTTTTGTTGAAAGCTTCAATCAAGCGTTGTTTGCCGTCTTCGTCTAAGCCTCCCGTCCGGCGGGTATCGTCCCGAACCTGTCGGAGTATGAGCGTCTCGTCCATGAGCCTCTCGATTTCCTTGCATAGTATGCCATTCCCGGTTTAAGATAAGGTTCTCATCCCTCATGCACGCTGACACAGATTGTTGAAAGCCTCGCCCGAATCTTCAATCGGCGATGTTCTAGTCAAGCCGGTAACTGGCCAGCCCGCTCTTTTGTTGGAAAAGTCGGGGGATCGGGTGTTAGTCATCGCGGACCTACATCTCGGCTGGGAAGTGACTCTGGCTCGTCAGGGCATACATGTCCCTTCGCAAGTGCCTCGCCTTTTGGAAAAATTGCGGAGAATCCTTTGGGAGACGGCCGCGCACAAGCTAATCCTGCTCGGGGACATCAAACATGCGGTTTCAAAAGTTGAGCTTGAAGAGTGGCGGTATGTACCCGAATTCTTCGAGAATCTCGTCAAGATCGTTCCCGATATCCAAGTGGTCCCAGGCAATCATGACGGCAATCTGGAAGCACTCGTTCCGCCGGTCGTCAAAATAGCAAAATCAGAAGGAATCGTCATGTGGGATTCTGTCGGTCTCATGCATGGTCATGCATGGCCCAAATGGGCATTGTTGGGCTGCAAATATCTCGTCATGGGCCATCTCCACCCAGTTGTAGCCTTTACTGATCCGTTAGGTTTCAGAATCATAAGACAAGTCTGGGTCCAGACCCACACGAACGGACGTAAGCTCGCCGAAGGAGTGTTGAAACATGAAGGAGTGAAATTCGATGATGATCCGGTCGCGAAAGCAAAGGAGGCCTTCAAGATTGACGTAGTTGAAAGTGCGGATTGCATAATCGAGCCGTCATTCAACGACTACCTTGGAGGACAGCCAGTTAACAAGCCATTAGCAGAGGAACTTCCTAATTTGAAGGAGTACCTTGGCCCTCTGTTGCAGTCAGGAGCTGTCGAACTGGATCAAGGAGAGGCCTACCTGTTTGATGGTACGTTTCTTGGGAAGATAGAACAGTTGAGGAAGCTTGCCCGGTAGGAGAGGTCACTCTGAGCTGGCCGGGTGTTGGTTCTGTGCGAACATTGACATTGCCTGCTGGCGCTTTTGCTCTAGTTCTTCCGGGGACATTTGGACTCTCATAGAGAGAGACCACGAGTGACCGAACGGGTCTCGGAGCTGACCATATCTCTCGCCCCAGAATTGGTTGTCTAATTGTTGATCCACTTTTGCGCCGTTTTCGACGGCTCGATTCCAGACCTCATCTACGTTCGTGACGTAGATGTGGAGCGTCACCGGGGTACTTCCCAGCTCTAGTGGATCCTTGTGCGTACCACCAGGAACGACATCCGACATCATCACGATCGAGTCCCCAATCAGTATTCGTCCATGCATCAGCCTGCCATCTGGCATGACTTGCCTTTCTTTGACGAACTCTTTTGCGCCAAATGCCTTCTTGTACCACTCGATAGCTTCCGCGGCCCCGTTGATCGCCAGGTAGGGTGTGACGCTTCGGAATCCTTCAGGTATAGGGCTCGGACGTTTTGACCTTGATTTCGACTTGGATTTCGGCTTTGCGGCCTTCTTGTTCTTTCGGGGTCGGGATTTTGGCATGTGTTATAGAACCTTCGATTTTCGGAGAAAGTCCTGCTTTGTACTTAGGCTTTACTTTCGGGACCGTCTTTTGGTTGCCAGTAGAGTCTTTGGGCTTCTCACTTGTGCTTTTTCGTTTCCGAGAGATTCTTCCGGGCGGAACGGATGCTCATAAGTCCATTTACCAAAAGGATTGTGCCTGTGGTACTTACCAGGAAGATTCCACCCGCGGGGAAAACGAGGGTGCCAATAATTCCACCGGCGGTCATGGCTCCGCCTATATAGATCATGATCTTCCCGTTCCTCATAGACCGAGCCCAATTGACCGGAGGTCGGCTTGACTTCTCTTGAGCGGGTGTTTCTTCTCCGAATCGGGCCCAGAGTGATGTCAACAACTCACGTGTACGTCGGAAGCTTGCTGGGTCAGTTCGAACCTCATAGTCTTCTTGGCGTCCTTTTTCCAGCCAATCGGTTTCTTCATGCTTCTACCGTGAGTCGCGACGATGAGGGTGGGGCGATGATTCTCCTTCACTTTGCCACCTTGGGTGTACACCCAATCCTCGATCGTTTCGTAAGCTCTGTAGGAAGTGGTTCCGGCCAGCTTGTGCTCAAATGTGAGCGAGAAGACCATGACTGGATAGTCCCTAGTTTCTGATTTGTAGAGTTTGCTTGACTAGGTAAGGTTGTGTTCGGTCAAAACATCAGGGTGAATCTGTCCTATTCGGTTTCTTGTGGTGCCATCCGGGAGATGATTTGGTGAAGCCCTTGTTCTGGGTTGAGCTTAGCAATGTCTCGGAGAAGGTCGTAGTAGGAGCGGACGTGGCGCTTGCCGTCTCGCGCGTTGTAGATGTTTGTGTTGGCGTACATTGTGGATACAGCTTCATGATTGTACATGGGGTAGGAGTGGTCGCCTAGGCCTAGTTCCCCTAACTCCTGTGCCAACGATCCCTCTTTGAGGTCGGTTATCTTCCGGCTCTTTCTCTTCCTGGCACGGTCCTTTACCCTCTTACCTTCAATTCGGCAATCGTTGCTACAATATTTTTCTGAGAACCAGCCAAGGAACTTGCGTCCACATACGACGCATGTCCGTAAGCGTTTCTTCTCTGTCTCTGCGGTTGCCAACTTGGATTTCCCCTGTGTGTCGCCTTTCTAGAGTTTCTTTCGCCTTCTCTTAGGCGGCCCGGTTTAGGGTATTAAGCAATGTGCCACTTGAAAGTATGGGCCGGAGCCCTGGATGCGATATCTTGTGAGTGTTTTGTTTGGCATATGCGTCAAGAAACTCTTCCGAAGGGCAGTTTGATTTACAAGGCCAGAGAGTGCAACGAAGGCATAGCCCGGTTCGATCGTGTTTCCAGTTCTCCTAAGACTAACTCGCCCGGTGGCTTGTTGGTTTCAGCATAGATAAGGAATCATAATGGAGCAGCTTCTCAAGCTGACGGGAGAAGAGTAGTCTCGGAGCACCCCTAGGAAAAAGGGGGGAGTTGAACATATCGGAGAGCCAGATAACACGAATTTATGCCGCGCTTGGCAATCCATATCGACGTAGGATTGTCGACCTGCTGAAAACTCGTGGCAGGCTAGGATTCAAGGAACTTCACGAAGGGTTGGGAATTAGCGTCGGTGCGTTGTACCATCATCTTGAGATGCTGGAGGGTGTGGTCGGTCAGGACTCTGACAAGAAGTATGTTCTTACTGATCAGGGGCGGTCCGCGGTCAACGCGCTGAGCGTTAGCGAGGAGAAAATAACTTCCTCGACGAGTCAAACATTGCCCAGTGAGACGAAACTTGGTTGGATAAGCAATGAAATGCTTTTCGGTAGAAGCCTCTTCTACTATCTCAGCAAGGATCCATTTCGCAGCTTTCCGCTTGCATTTCTCATAGTGATTCTGGGCGGATGGTTGTCGCTTCAGACCAACCTAGAGCCGATCCTCATGTTCTACGTGAACCCAACGTCAGCCGTGAACAAGGCCTGGTTCATCCTGTTGTTTCCCTTGGGATGGCTGGGCACTTTCGCCTTTGTAGAGACATTGAGCGTTGGTCTATTTCATCGGAAGGGTGCCGAGCTCAGCCTGTTGAACGGCACCGCGTTTGCAATGTTGCCTCTACTCATCGTCCCGTGCATCCTCTACATCAGTCGGTCTGTCGGGTTAAGTTTGAGTTCTGAATTGGGAGTGCTAACATTTCTTCCCATTCTTATACAAGCATGGATCATCTGTCTGTTGTCCGCTTCGATATCGATATCCAAGGGATTACGGATGGAAAAAACCGCTGTAATCAGCCTCGGCATCATGTATGTCAATATTCTCGCCGTCATCCTTGCATTGCAACCTCTCGTGTTCTAGAATAATAGAATACTGATTCATCCAACAGAAGTGGTTCGGTTAATCTAGAAACCTTAATTTCTGGGTTTTTAGAAGAAAAACGCCTAAATTGAGTCGATTTCATAGTATAGGGTAGGAAAAACGGTGAATTGACATGAAGAGAAATATCGCAAGCATGCTCGGAATACTCTCAATAGCAATCCTAGCGTTGGCACTACCTACGGCACGGGCAGACGACCGTCCTGCGGGAAGCGTCGATCAAGGAAACAGGATAACCTTCACAAGTGGATCCTTGACGGGAGTCTTCGAAGGCAACGTCCCACACGTAAGGTTCTACGCAACAAACGAGATGGGCCGTAGCGAGTACATGGTCAACTTCAGGGCCCTGATAGAATTCGTTCCAGGCTCTACAGGAAACGGGGAATATCATGGACCCGAGGAAGTTGCCCGTGCTACGCTGGACTCCGGGACTTGGACGCACAGCAGCTTCTACCCCATCAGAGATCAGAACGGGGTGACCATCGGAATGGGCTTCAACCTGACCCTGAACAGCCCGATCCAAATCGAGGTCAATGGAGGTGTACCAGAGACATTGTCGGCAGGGAGCGTCTCGTTCGCGGTGAAGGCCTTCAACTCGACAAGATCCATTACTATCAACCAACAGACTGTGACGATCAACACAGCGGAGATCAAGATTGACGTGACCATCACGAACTTCCCATTCAAGTCTCAAAATGACAAGTTGGCGTTAGAAGTGAACATGCAAAGCAACTACAACCATTACAACTTGGACGAGGCAACGGGAAGTCACGATGTAGACGCCTCCAGTCCAGAAGCCTCCACTGTTTCGGAACATGAGTTCCACCCAACAAATGACCAGGAGCAGAACGTCGAATTCTCATCCGGAACACTGACGTCAAGCACGAACACGGGATTCTTCAAGTTCGTCAAGACTGCAACAGTAACTTCTCCTACGGGAGTCGTAAGCACAGTTAACGTTGTTGCAGCTTACAAGGGAGAGTCTGACAAGGACTTTGGAGAATCAGAGAACTTCTTCAAACTCTACCTAGCATATCCTTACTTTCAAGGTACTTTGACCCACGACCCAAGCATAGGAGTCAGCGGCGGCGGCCTACCGACATTGTATCTTGTCGCTGGCGGCGCAGCCGCTGCAGGATTGGCGGCTGTAGTCGTGATTCGGTACAAGCATCCGAGAATCACACGAGAAACCGAGCACAAGTAAAACAAGAGGAAAGAATGGTCGAGCGGATATCATCCGCTCATCTCTCCCTTTTTTGTTCAAAAAGGACTACTGAATTGGAGGTTGGACGTTTCCCCTGTTCTTAGGATTTCGTTTCTCTCTGATAGTTGTCCCTTCTTAGTGGAAAAGCGTAATATTAACTGGATGGACGGCTGAGAATTAGTCCGCAAGGGGCTGTCGGCTAGAAGACCCTACTTGAGCGGGTCCGGCCAACCTGGTCTAGAAGACCACTAGTCCAATGGTCTGGAATGGCCGCGTGGCTTGGGAACCCGTTCACGCGTTGTGGATGGGTCGAGTGCCCACGAAATCGGCGGTTCAAATCCGCCCAGCCCCACCACAGATTTGAACCGTATTTGGTTCAAATCCGATGACCACAAACTCAACCCGGGGTTCGGGGTCGGATTCACGGCCAAATTCATCGGGCTTGATAAAGAGAAATTCAGAAAAAAAGAGGGGAGGGTCGGCCCTATCGTCCTATTCGCGTACCTAGGGTATGTATCACGATGGTTGCCGGGGTCCGCGTTGTCGTGTCGGCAAGCGTCGGCATTACCGTCGCGGCAAAGATGTCTCTTCCTGCCAGAACCGGTCTCGATAGGGTGCTGGGTGCCACGGCCAGAATAGGGGCGGTTGTCTGGGTGATGACACCCTGGCCCCCGGTCTGGACTGCAATGTTCGTGTGCTCGCAGTCGATATCGTTGGTTGTGTCCCGCGTGCAGAATGGACTCGTAGATGACCGACGGGTCGCAGGTTCTGCGTTACTATTCACGAACTGGTCAGACGTGTAAATGATTACAGCGAGGCCGGTAGTCGGACTTGCGGCTACACCGAAGTCGTCGAGCAGATCCCTGTTCCCGGTGCAGGTAACACCGGATTCGCACACGCCGCCGTAGTGTATTATCCCCGAAGCCGCGACTTGGCTCCAGCTGCTTCCCGGGGTAGTAGCCTTGAGGTTCTGGCTAAAGTAGACCTTCCATGCGGCTGTCATCGGGTAGTTGTCCGGCGGGTTTACGCCGTCAAAGTAGCTTGTTCCGTACCAGACCACGTCCAACGCGCCATCACTTCCCGCGGTGCTCCAGGGAAAGATAGCCGTTTTAGACTGTCCCTTGTTGATTTGGAAGGGGCCGGACCACGTTTGTCCGAGGGTCTTGGAGAAGCTGTAGAAGATGTTGTGGTTGTCGCTGTAAACCACGTAGACATTTCCAGCGATGTCAACGCTCACGTTGATGAACTGGTGGCCATAGTCAAGGCTGGTGTTCGGGTTGTTGTACACTATGTTGTCAGTGAAAGTCAAACCTCCATCGGTGGATACGGCTATCCAAACTGTGTGAACATGGCAGAAGATTATGCACTGAGCCAGCTCTGCAGCACTCGCAACAGAGCTGAACACTTGGTAAACCGCATGGTTCCGTGGGTCTATGGCCAGGTTGCCGATCACGTTGTTGAACCCTGCCAGGAAAGCCACGTGGGTTGGGTCAAACGCGTTCCCCGTCTGGGTGAAGCTGGCCCCGCCGTCCAGGCTGCACGTGACGAAAATATCATTGGTTGCTGAAATAGCATGGTAGGACACGCACACCTTGTCAGTGCCATCTGCAGCGATCCACTCCCGGTCATCAACTGGAATGCTAGCTCCGGTTGGGTTGAGAACCCACGAGCCGCCTCCGTCTCTGCTCGTGGATACGTAAACATTCGCTAGTGGAGGAGATGTGGCCAAACTTGCTACGTAGACGTTGAAGAAGCCGTTGAGGTTTCGAACAGGCGCGACCGCAATGTCAGTATCACCGCCCGCAGGAGAGAATCCAATCCTGCACGAGGAAGCACTGTTCGGCAGAGGAAGAGTGGTGAAGTGTTGGCCACCGTCGGTTGACTTGTAGGCGAACGTTCCACCGCACTGACCACCAATGACGCAGAACACGTTCTCCGATGAGCCGTAGAAGCTGCCGTCAGGGGCCGCCCGAATTTGTGGTTCTCCCTCTGTGTTCATACAGGTCCGAAGAGTATTGGGGCAGGTCGTACCTACACTAGCGCCGGTTGTGAACGGGTTCCCCGCGAGCTCATAGTTGATAAAGGTCGCGCTCTTGGAGGAGCCTCCGTCGGCGGAGGCTGGCTGAAGAATTGTCGGGGCTAGAAGCATCAAGCCTGCAAGGGACAGAATTGAGAGAAGCGTTGTCTTCGCTACTCGTGAAGTGTTCAAAATTTTCATCAGGGCATTCGGCGGCTGGGCAGCCTATAACGAATATCCCGCACGGCGACATCCTCGAAACACGAAATTCTCGGGTTTCGATATATCACGCGGTGACAGCTTCATGCCCTTTGGGCATTCTATACATAACGGTCTGAAACTCAGTCTTACCCAAACACTCGCTGTTTTGGCATTGCTTTCCCATGCGCGGAAAAGACCACGTTCGTGCTTAGTTCAAATTATTGGGCCTGGCCTTGCTCATCACTCTTCTTGAGTGCACTCTTTGAGAGTGCCTCCATTCTCCACATGTTGCTCTTGGTCTTTCTTCGTGACGCTGAAATCTATTTAGCCACTTGAAGTGGTCGCAGGAAGCGCTCCCCGGGAGCGAGCTTCCATCAACTGTCGAGAGAGCAGAATCTTCGAACAAACCGCGATCTAGCGCTCTGGCCTTGCTTTGATGTTCTGCTCCAGCATGGGTTTGTCTTCTGGTCTTGACACCCTATTGAAATCGCAACGGAACCCTTCAGACACTCGTGCGTAGAGTAGGCACTATCCTTGGTCGGAATCGCTAGAAAAAAGCAAGAATTCACGATCCTTGACAAGGATTCGCACCAGTCCTGGTTCAAACCCCACCGGAATCGAACCAGTGGAAAATACGTTCAAAATGACCAATTTCTGCCTCGGATTTGAACCGTTTTCGGTATAGGTCCGCCCAGCTCCACCTTGGAATTCAGTCTACAGAGCAGCAACGCTAGCTAACGTTCTTCGTGCCCATTGGCCAGCATAGGAAAATTCGATCACCAAAACTGAGGCGGCACTCCAAGAGTCCTGTTGCTTCGGCCCAGACCGGAATGCTTCATTTGCTGTTACGAAAAGCGGCGTGAATTCGAAAAACCTATCGTGTCAGGTTTCGAATGCGTATTGGACAGCTTGGTCTAGCGACAGCTTGCGTCCTTCTTCCCAAAGTCTAGAGAATTTGTCTTCGTCAACGGCCTTGCGAAGCCTGGAGACTGTGCGGTCGCGCTCCACACTCTCATCCGGGTCTGGCGCCATTCCTGAGGATTCAAAGAGGGTCTCTGAAGCCCCCAATAACTTGACCGCTCTTTCGAGTTTGCCTTCTTCCAATGCGACCATGCTGAAATGTAGCGGAAGATAGGGCAACATGTACATGCTTCGCTGTTTGTACATGATTTCTCCTGCTTGTCGATACCAGTCCTTCGCCCCACCGACATCTCCGGTATGAAGTGCCACCGAGCCCAGGTTGTCCAGCTCCACAGACTCCAAGCTCTGGTCTCCCAGCTTCCGAGCAAGCGCGAGATTTTCGAGGTACAGTTCTCTGGCGCGTTGCAAGTTGCCTTCCATCTTCGTGGCGGCGGCTAACATGTGAAGGGGACGCGTTTCCGACCACTCGTCGTTCATGATACGCGCGATTCTTCGAGCCTCTTCACTCCGCGACTTCACTTTTTCATAGTCTCCTTCCCGGAGAGCAATCCTTGCCAATCCCGTAAGGGCCCTCACTGTCGACGCCCCGTCATTCTTCTCCCTTGATAATGCGAGGCATTCTTCGAACAGTCTCTTTGCTTCCTTGTTATCGTCTTGTCGGAAGGCGAGCATTCCTGCGCCGTATAGCACCCTGCCAAACGTGGTTGTGCGTGACTTCGCTCCCGGCAACTTGAGGAGTCTAGTGACGAGCTTCCGCCCTTCCTGTACATGACCCTTGTCGATCCAGAACCTCCAAAGAAGCGATACGAGTAAGAGAGCTCTATCTGTCTCATTATTGTCCGTGAGCCAAGACAATGCACCTAACAGTTCCTCGCTTCGAGGTTCTAATTGCTGAGATACCTCTCGCGACTTAGGCCCTTCCACTATTGCTTCGAACTGCTTTGCAAACTCGAGAGAACCAAGAACTCTAGTCCTATCCAAAATACTTCCAGCTAGACCCGACGACTGAGTATAGGCGATTTTTAACTGTTCCTGTTGATCGCTAATCCAGAATCGGGATCGAGTTCTTGCAGTACAAATGCAGTCCAAGTATCGCTGGAGCTGGCGGATTCGAAGATATTGAAAACCGAAAATGAACCGTCTCTGAACTGGTTTTGAGCCCGCAGCGCAGTGGTTTCGCCCAGCCCCACCAAAATCAGTTCTCACATGAAATAGGTCACTGTGGGCCCATCTTTTATCGTGCCAACTATTTCGACATGATCGTCAAAGCCGACATCTGTAATTTTTTGTACTAGTTGATGTTCGATCTGGAAGACTCCGGCTGTATCGTTCATTTCGATTTTGATCCGTATTGGTTTCTTGTCGCCTTTGGTTATTTCGACGTGTTCAACGGCGAGGGCGGAGAACTGATGGATGTCTGGTTTGCTAGTTTTGGCTGGGATTCTTGCTCTGCCTTTGGTCATGTCAGTGCCGTCGGATGTGGCGACGATCTTTGCTTCTAGACTAGTGGCGCGGTAGTGGCCTAGGTGGCAGAGAATCTCTTCCAATATGATTGGTGTGATCCTTGCGATCTTCTCTGTATCGTCTATCCGATTGGGTAGGATGCGGGCGAGTATGTCCCTTGCCAAGATCACGCCCAACAAATCGTGGGAGTCTCTTGAGATGCTGATTCCGATGTCGTGTAGATAGGCGCCAATGAGTAAGCATGCGACAGCGTTATCATTGTCTCCTATTCCCTCGCGCACAATATTCGCTTCCATGTTGGTGTTGCTGAGAAGATTGTAGATCTTGATGGCATTCATCGTGACGATCTTTGCATGGACCTTTCCATGATCATTGTAACCCATTCTAGTGATCGAGACGATGTTGGCCTGTTCAAGCAGGCTTGCGACGACTGGATCGTGGGAAAGTGTCGCATAGGTCTCTCGTGCGGTTCTGTATGGCTCGAGGAGAGTCGAGAGTTCTTTATCGATTTGTGCTTCGAAGACCATGATGAAGATGATGAGCGAAGAGTGTTAGATAAGGAAAAACAAAAGCGCATCCTGAGACCTAAACCGGTCATCGCGAGACAACTCACGAATTGGGATCCTTAATTCGGGCCTTAGAGGAGGCTTTCACAGGAATATTGATTTAGCGACTAGTGAGCACTTTGTCATTGGTCGTTATCACGATGCTCGTCAGAAGTCTTGGATCGTTAGGTTCGATTTCTGATGGTGTTCCGGCCAGAGTCAAAGGATTGATCTTCAGCCTTGCCTTTACAAGTCTTGCTGTCGGCTATCTAATCGTGTACATTACGGGTTACATGCCCGAGATTGGATACAGGTCCGGATCCATAGGCCTCCTTATCGGAGTCTTCGGCCTTGTCCCAATACTGACAGGTATTCCGTTCGGCGTCCTCTCGGATAGGAAGGGTCGAAAAACCCTCTTGCTTCTGGGATCATTCGGAATTTCTCCTGGACTGTTTATTTTCGCCTTGACTAACAGTCTCTCTTACTTTCTCGTGAGTGCGGTTCTGTTAGGGCTTTCCGAGGCGGCATCATTGACGACGTGGAATGCGATTATCGCTGACCAGACCGATATGGAGAGTCGGACCCGTGCTTTCTCTCTCTCATTCGTCGTCTCGACCGTCTTCACAGGGCTAGGCTCTGCAGTTCCTTTCAGCTTTCCCTTCTTGGAACGATCTTTGCACCTGGACTCGATAACTGTGCACCAAGATTTCATGGTTGTATTCTCTTTCTTGTCTCTAGCGACTCCGGTTCTCTTGTGGTCACTGTTGAGAGGATACCACGAAGTCATCTCGCCCAGAAGTGTGGAGAAGGGATCACAGCAGAAGAAAAGTCTCAGAGTATTGTTGAAATTTTCTGGAATAAACGGTCTCATCGGACTGGGTGCCGGATTCATAATTCCATTGATTCCGACATGGTTCTTTCTGAGATTCGGAACAACGGATGCTTACAGCGGACCGTTACTAGCTGTTTCGAACATCACAATAGGCTTGTCAGCTATTGGTAGTTCGAGACTTGCGAGGACTTATGGTCAGGTACAGTCGATCGTTATGACGACCGGTCTTTCGACGGTGTTCATGTTGAGCTTGGCCTT
>VBBH01000170.1 GCA_005888695.1 Candidatus Bathyarchaeota archaeon | reverse complement strand
AGTTTTTCCTGGCCGAGAAAATAGCTGGCAGGAACACGCCAAGCAAAAGAAGTCCGATGATCGAGCTAAGGATCACCTGTTCCGCCATGGGGAATGCTATTCTTCTCGGTGAGAGAAGCGCGTAAAAGTCCTGGTTAGAGAGCGAGTCGAGCGCGAGAGTGTCACCGCGGACCGTTATGATCCCGACCACAGCAGCCAATACCAGCGCGAATATGACGAGAGGCAAGACTTCAGTGATCAAGAGTCCTAGGAGTTGTCGGTAGGATAAGCCTCGTACTGAGATCATGGTTGTTTCTTTCTCGCGTTCTTTGAAACCAGTATACGCGACCGTTCCCACACCAATACCTGCTGCAGCCGCTGCGAAGATCGTTCCCAGCCGCAAGACGTTCAATAGCCCACTGAAGATTGAGTTTGTTCCATTTTGGGAGGCAGAACTGGGAGAGCTGGATTGCACAGAAGTCAATGGGTAGGCGTCCTGGATACTGCTCGCTAGTTTGTCTGTGGAAGTATTCTTCGCCTTCACAAGGACCGAGTATTGAGGTGCTGCAAAGAACGTTGGATGGAGACCTACAACTCCAAGGGGGACATATGACCAGCCGAGAGGTTGAAAGAACGAACTGCCGAAGGGATTCGTAAATGGCGAAGAGGATGATGAGTAGTCAGGGCCAAAGAAGCCGATAACACGCAGGTTGACAAGAGTTCCGGAAGAAACGGGTATCGTTACATTTCCCCCTTCCTTAATGTCGTAGTGCGTTGCCACGGCTCGTTCCAGTATTATGGTCGAATTGTCGCCCTTCATAATATCGAATAACGTGCGAGGACTTGTGGAGAACCATCCGTTTTCATAGTAGGCAGTATTGGGCCAGGCGGTCGGATCTACCGCCCGTACTCGCATCTGTGCCCCTTGACTGGGAGTATTGAACCAGTTCTCGACTTCAGGTGTCGCCGCTGTAACATTCGTCCATCCAGTTATCTGACGGATTATTGTCGTAGCGTTGCTAAGACCGGAAAGGTTGCTGATCCTGATATCCGCACCTACACGTGTGAGTGTCTGTCGAGCAGTATAGTCTTCCATGCTGGCTAAGTCGCCGATTACCCAGATGGAATACCCGGCAATTAGAGCGACGAGGAAGACGGTGGAGGCGGCACGGCGTGGATTCCTAAAGACGCTTTTAGACGAAAGGGTTGCGATGTCTCCGATCAATCGTTGGGATATCTTGGAGAAGAGGCGGTGGAAACGGAAGGCCAAACCGGAGGATAGATTTACGGCGCCGTAAAGGAAGAGAAACGGACCAACAAACGTCAGTCCTAGGTCGAGAATAGCTAGAACGGCGAACAATATTGCTATGAGAAATCCGTAGCTGAATCCTCTTCCGCCGAGAACGAGAAAATTGATCCCCAACGCTAGAAGTATGATCTTGTAGAGTCCCAGTGAGAAAGCAGCTATCGCACCACGCTTCTTAGACGGGCGAACATCTTCCAAGTATACATACTCACGTAAGGCTTGAGCAGGATCCATGGCCGCTGCTTGGCTCGCTGGAGAGCGGATGGCGAGCAATGTTAGAAACAGGGCGAAGACTACGGTCATCGCTGCGGTTGTTAGGTTGAGAAAGACTCCTCCATTGTAGTTGCCATTCAAGACGCTGATGAAGAACGGGTTCAGCAGGTAGGCTAGTGCGAGGCCGATGGCTCCGCTGATCAACCCGATTAGCACGGCTTCAGTGATAAAGTGACGATAGAGTTGTGTTCTGGAGAATCCTTTAGTCATTAGCAGGCCGATCTCTTTTCGTCTAAGATTGTACGAGGCTTGTGAGACTGTCTTTCCAACATACCAGGCAATGAAAATCACTGGAATCGAGAATATTAAGAAAGGAATTCTGAGGAAGAATATTGCTTGACCGAGCCCCTGTAGTTGATTGGTTATGAGGTCGTTCTCCGCGAAACCGTTTTGGGATGCAATGTTCGCGACCTTGTCCGAGATTCCCTTTACGGTGGTTGCGCTCCCGCTCACGTCCCACGGAGTGATCAAACGGTTCCGGTCAAGAAACACGTCAATGTAACTGCTCATTCCGGAAGGATTCATAATCCCGGAGGTCGATTGAAGTATAGGAACGAAAGTTCGCTCCCAGCTTACGATCAATACATTCTGATAGTACGGACTTACACTCAAGCCACCCGGAGTTGGTCCGCGGAATCCAAAACCGAGCCCAAGAAAACTCTGAGCATAAGCGTCTGGATGAACTAAACCCGCGATCTTTAGAGTAATATTGTAGTTTTGCGACGGAGGGTACCCGGAGATTGTATAGGTCAGATTCTGTCCAACGGCATAGTTGCCGTTCTCAAACTCAAGCGCTTGACTCTTCGCGAGTTGAATATTAGGACTCATGTGATTCCATGCAAGAGAGCTATCCTCAATCGCTCTTACTTGAGGGAGCGTAAAGTTTCGAACGTCGCTTAAGGTTCCTTGGGCTTCGACATGGGAAATTCCATCCAGTGCGACGAGCTTGGACCGAACATTGTTGATTGACGTGATGGAGGGTAGTGGACCGTTAGGATTCAGTGTAAAATCTATTGGGCTTGTGGAGAGTTGTTGGTCGACAAATTGTTTCCCTATCGTATCAGCGGCTACGTTGATGCCACCAAAGAATGTGGTTGCGAGTGTCATTCCAAGGAGGAGGGCGGCGAACAGCTTCCAGGAGCGAATGATCCTCTTGAGGGCGTAAGAGATCATCGAAAGACGCTCCCGCCATATTGAGCTCTCTAATTCAGGTTTGCCAAGCCTAACTCAGGACCTTGGTTCCTTCACGAACTCATATGCCTCCCTCGCGAGTTCCACCCATGATGGCTTTGTAGATTCTATCGCGACCCATTCTTTCATCAACCGCCCGGGACCCGGACCCCAATTTAATCCCAACCGTTGGCTCACGAGTTGATCGACCCTTTCCTTCGGGAGTTTGAGCACGAATCTTCCTTTGTTGAGCATTGCGAAGATCTTGCCGTTGACTGAAAGGACGTTTTCGGAGCTGAACATTCTCCCACGCTTGACTTGGGGATCGCTCGTGTACTCAGCAGCGACCTTTTCAAATCGTGGATCAACATCAACCGATCTTGCTTTCTTAGTCGTCGTTTTCATTCCGAAACCTCAACAACCGGTATTTTCAAGTGCTTAGTTAGAACCTCGGGTTTGATTTTCATGACCGTATTATTGCTTCCAGCTGCTGCCCAGACATCCGAGAAGCTGAATAGGGACTTGTCGACCGACACGTGGACGTTTGGATAATGTGGAAACGGCGGCACGCCCCCGATCGAGTAGCCAGTGTAAGTCTTTACTTCTTCGGCGGACATTTTGTGGAGTTTTGCCTCTGGAATGTTGAGATGGGCGCCTAGTCTAATGGGGCTCACTCTTCTCGCGCCGGACAAGACTACCAGCACCGGATTGAGTTGCTCGCTCGAGTGATCGACGAATCCTATTGTTTTCGCTATTTCCGCCACAGTGCAGCCGAGCGAATGAGCAGCTAGCGCCGAGGTCTTTGTGCTCTCAGGAGGAAGAACCTTCACAATAGCATCTATCTGAGAATGTTCGAGGAACTGTCTAACCCTTTCGACAGAGTCGAGGATCATGTTCTCCTACCCTATAACTCGAATTGGTTATCGACATCAAGAGTTTAAGCCTGCCGAGGATTGGAGTAGGATAGCGTCTGGACGCCCAGCACTCTTCATGCTTTCAACTGGAAATCCTTTTGTTGGACCCTTAAACAATCCTCTGATTCCCTCTACGCTGTAGCGTGTTCTCCCTTGTCACGTCCAATTGAGAGCCTCCTTCGTCTGAACAAAGTAGGCGGAGGAGAGTACGTTCTCCACTCCAGTAGTCTAACAAGACATTGTGTCGTTTTCGGAGCAACGGGATCCGGAAAAACAGTGTTATCAAAGTCGATCGTTGAGGCAGCCGCGCTGGCAGGTGTTCCAGTTCTAGCAATCGATCCGAAAGGTGACATAGGAAGCCTTGCAGTCCGGCCCGAAACATTGGATTCTGGATCGTACATCGAGGAACTTCGACAATCGGGCCATACCCAACGAGACGTTGCGAGATTCAGCGATGACGTCGAGGTCCGAATTTTCACACCCAGATCTGGCATGGGCATACCGGTCTCATTATCGCCTAGGCTAGAGGCTCCCGGAAACTTTCAGACGATATTGACCGAGGATCCCCCGTTGGCATACGAGATGCTCGAGATTACATCTTCGACT
Source organism: Candidatus Bathyarchaeota archaeon (assembly GCA_005888695.1). The sequence continues at coordinate 683 of VBBH01000170.1, read as the reverse complement.
ATTGGTAAACTCGTTGGGCTCGGTGAAGAAGAGAAAGTGAAGTTGGCCTTTGTTGCGGCGATACTGGAGCATTACTGGACACGTGGCCGAGCAGTCGAAATACGGGATCTGGTTGAAGGTGTCAGGAATCCACCTTTCGAGAAGTTTGGGGAGCTGAAGACCGAAGATGTTTTCGAGCGGAAGGAGAGAGCCGATCTCATTACTAGAATGAACCTTCTGTTGACCGACCCCGGGATAAAGTCGTGGTTCATTGGCGAACCGGTGGATTTCGACCGTTGGTTCGTGATCGATAAGAAAGTGCCAATCAACGTAGTGGACTTGCGAGGTGTAGCCGGGGAAGCTGAACGCCAGGTCTTTGTCGAGTACTTGCTAGAACAGTTGTTCTTCTGGATGATACGACAGAAGGGCAGCCAGGCCCTGAAGTATCTCCTCTATTTTGATGAGATTCACGGTTTCTGTCCCCCCGTAAGGGCCCCAGCTTCAAAGAAGATCCTGATTCGGTTGGTGAAGATGGCGAGGGCCTTTGGCCTGGGCATGGTGCTGGCAACGCAGAATCCCAGTGATTTGGATTACAAGGTCCTGTCGAACGCGAACATTCGATTCATTGGCAGCTTGCCGATGAGACAGGATATTGAAAGAGTCAGGTTGGGTTTGGATCTACGTGCGGACGCGATGGACACGTT
>VBBH01000169.1 GCA_005888695.1 Candidatus Bathyarchaeota archaeon | reverse complement strand
GCCCTATGGCGAAGACTCTGCAGGCGGATGTGGAGAAGGCCGTTGGAAAGCTCGACGGCGTAAAGTCAGTCAATGTTGAAACGACGGCTATGTCTAAGAAAGAGCTTGAAGAGCTCAGAGTGAAACTTCAGGCAAGAGCAACCAACTCTCAGACTCACTCCGGACAGAACACGTCCACAGCTGGTCCCGGAATCAACAAGTTGGGGAAACGTGGCATCCGAAACATCATAGCAATAGTTTCAGGAAAAGGTGGAGTTGGAAAATCATTCGTTACAAGCATGCTGGCCACGGAGCTTAGAAGGCAAGGCTACGAGGTAGGCGTGTTAGATGCTGATCTTACCGGGCCAAGTATAGCGAAGGTCTTCGGATTAAGTGGGAAGCCGTACAAAGCGGAGAACGGATTGATCGTTCCCGCCAAATCGAAGACCGGAATCAAAGTGATGTCGATCAATCTCGTCCTCGACGATCCAACAATGCCCGTCATCTGGCGCGGCCCGATAGTCAACAGCGTGATCAGACAATTGTACTGGGACGTTGACTGGGGGGACGTTCACTACCTGCTCGTTGATTTGCCACCGGGTACCTCAGACAGTCCTCTGACGGTTTTCCAGTCGCTGCCCGTGGATGGTGTCATAGTGGTCTCTTCGCCTCAGGATCTTGCGGCTATGATAGTCGCGAAGGCGGTGAATATGGCCAAGAAGATGGAGGCGCCGATAATGGGTTTGGTCGAGAATATGAGCTACTTCCAATGCCCGGGTTGTGGAGAGAAGATCGAGATCTTTGGCCAATCAAACGGATCAAAGCTGGCAGCGCAATTGGATATTCCCTACCTTGGCGGAGTACCTCTGGACCCGGAGATCGCACGGCTATCCGACCAAGGCCGGATAGAAGAATACTCTAGCCCGGTATTCGAAAACATCGCGGCAGAGTTGAGGCAAAAAGCCGTCAGACAAGTGGAACAGTTGACTCAAGGTCTTCCGATAGCATGGACCGTAGAGCCACAACACAAATAGCAAGGTAACGCCTCGCAATATGGTCCTGCAGTTCACCTAGGTGCTTCCAGCAGAAGCCTTGAAAAGCCCGGAGCACACTATGTAGGTCAGTAGAGTCGAGTTCGAGGGTCGATCACATGGTATTATCCAAGAAAACGAAAAAGGCCGAGAAGAAACCCGCCGGGAGGAAGACTCTCAAGAAGATGGCGACGAAGAGTCATACCGAGGTTAAGAAGCAGGCTCCAAAACCGGTTCTCCCTGCCAAAAGTGTGCCACTGCCTACCAAGCTGCTGATCCAGGCTCCATCTCAGGTGAAGGAGGCGATCAGAAGGGAAGGAACTGGGTTCAAGGTGGCTGTCGACCATATCGAGGGAGAGACCATAATCGGCGACCTGATAGTTGTCTTCCCATGGACTCGAGAAACCTTGTTCAAACATGGGCTGAACCTGGACGTAGACGAGGCCGGGGACATTTACATGAGCCTAGGGGCCTTCGCTGCCATTCATGGATTGAAGACTGAGTCGCTGGTTCGTGAACTTGTAGAAGTCTCCCGTCAGCCTCCGCCTCCGAAACCTCAGCCAACTCCACCGATTGGACAACTGGCTCACGCCCCAGCGCCAGCGGTCTAATTGTAATGAGCAACTGACAAGTTCTATAACGGGCTATTGTCTGGAACGGCTCACAGGAGAGCGGACCATGCATTGGACGCCCGAGCGAGCATTATCATCAGCGGCATGGTCCAAGGAGTCTTCTTCAGGAGAGAGATCGTAGACGTGGCGCGTAGACTTGGCCTGACAGGCTGGACCAGGAATCTCCTCGACGGAAGAGTTGAGGTTCTTGCGGAGGGAGAGAAGGAAAAGATAATTGAGTTGATCAAATTCACTCATACGGGACCTCCTCTAGCGAGAGTAAAGAATGTGGAGGTTCAATGGTCAGAGTATCAGGGTGAATTCAGAAACTTCAGAATAACTCGCTAAGTTCAACCTAGAATCTGCTATTTTGCCAGCTTTATCATCAAATACTCCTCATCTAACGCGCTGTTCGAACGATGATCAGCGATATTAACTCCGATCGAGGGGTTGGTACAAAATTAATAACTCCAATCTCTTCTCTCAGACTGTCGATCAAATGAACTATCGCAGGTTAGGAAGCTCCGGTCTCAAACTTAGCGAACTTTCCCTAGGCGCATGGGTAACCTACGGAGGCCAAGTAGGAGAAGAGGTCGCGGTGAAGTGTATGTCGAGAGCATACGACGCGGGTGTGAATTTCTTCGATAATGCGGAGGCATACGCGGATGGAAACGCGGAGAGAGTGATGGGGAATGTGATTAAGAAGCTGGGATGGCGTCGAGAGAGCATCGTCGTTTCCAGCAAGGTCTTCTGGGGCGGCGAGGGACCTAATGACAAGGGGCTGTCCCACAAACACGTTTTCGAAGGTTGTCGTAATTCATTGAAACGGTTGCAGCTTGATTATCTCGATTTATTCTTCTGCCATCGTCCAGATCCGAACACTCCGATCGAGGAAACCGTCAGAGCAATGGACGATCTGATCCATGATGGCAAGATACTCTACTGGGGCACTTCAGAATGGAGCGCCGCCGATATTATGCGCGCTCACGGTCTCGCTCGGGAGCACGGATTGACGCCTCCTCAGATGGAGCAGCCACAATATAACATGCTTCATCGTGACAGAGTGGAGAAGGAATACTTGCCTTTGTATCGTGAGATCGGTTTGGGAACAACAATCTGGAGTCCACTAGCCTCGGGACTCTTGAGTGGCAAGTACAACAAAGGGGTGCCACCCGGGTCGCGAGCAACTCTGGAGGGATACGAATGGTTGAAGGAGAATGTTGTTACGCCCCAGAATATTGCGAAGGCAAAGCAGCTTGAGCCTTTGACCAAAGAGCTGGGCTGCACGATGGCTCAGTTGGCTTTGGCTTGGTGCTTGAAGAATCCAAATGTGAGTACTGTTATCACTGGGGCAAGTCGTCCGGAACAGGTCAACGAGAACATGAAGGCAGCGGAGGTTGCGGGGAAAATCGACTCAAGTCTCTTGGAAAAAATTGACAGCATTCTTGGCAACAGGCCCAGACCGGATCGAGATTAGAAACCCAGAACATCCACCGCCTATTATCGAGTTGAACCTTACCCTTTCTTCGCAAAACCGTCGAAACATCGGTCCAAATGGAGAAGACCCGCTGTTCTCTTTAGAATTTTTGCGCTGCGATTCAGACTCAAGGGTAAAATCGCTCATTTCATGCCCTGATCGTCATTCGGAACACGCTTCTTCTGGCCCCCGATGTCTCCCCCATGAATTTCCGCTATGTTTAAAAATGAATAAACCTGTTTCCGCGAAATGCTTTTCCTAGCATAATGAACGAATTTCGCATGATCTCATCCATTTTGAGGCGCTTAAGAAAATAAAGTTGTAAAAAAGGGGGGGTAGATTGTGAGGTTTCAAGACGTGAAAGAGACTTTCCGAATACTTACAGCCCCATCCCCACCTCGTCTAGCTTTGCGAATTCGAAACCGATACTCTGCTCGCCAAGATTGGAGGTACTAGTTGGGACCCCTACAGCGAGAGCTCAATCTAATTCATTGATTCTCTTCATCGTCCGTTAGGAAAAGCACGTTATTTTAGGTAAAAATTCAGAAATTTTTCAGAGAGAGGTTCAGCATCTTCGAGGAAGAAATCTACTCCTTGCTCCATTATTTCCGGGTCGGTCGAAACCCTTCTAAAGGGTCTGTTCAAACCGGGGACTCCACGCTCCGGTGGTGTAGCCCGGTTTAGCATAACGGCCTTTCGGGTCCTGTCGGAGGACTGGGACAGCCGTTGATCGCGGGTTCGAATCCCGCCCGGAGCATTTTCACTTCTAGCACTAACAAAGGGTCTCTCACACCCGACGCTAGGACAGGCTAGCATCTCAGTGCTGGACTAGTGCCGCACTAGATCTGTTCCGGGAAGCCTCGGGCGTCCACTGACCCTCGCTAAGATGTTCCTTCTCCAGCCAAAGGATACACGTGGCATCTTCAACTTGATTCCAACGCCGTCGATAATGTCAAACTGGACTAGTTTCGGAATGATCTGCCTTCTGTCCATCTTCCGGACCAATAGATATCTGTGTAAGCTGTGATGTTCTTCCACCATCCTCAACTCGATGACACCGTCAAAAAGGCTCTCTGCCTTGTGGAATTGTTCTGAGGATAAGGCCCCCGTAGTCAAGGTCGCTACCATCCGGCCACCATTCTTCTTCACCTTCGCAGCAATGCTTTGAATGAAACCGATCGCATGCTTGTTCTCTGTCTCCGAGAAGATTGGCATCAGCGAGTCAACGAGTATAGTAACATTGTAATTGCCAAGCCGCTCCATAACGGTCGTCAAGTGTATGCTGACATTGGTCAAGTCAAACGGGTGAGGCACAACTCCCTCGGTTATCCCAGCGGTGGCAGAGTAGCAATCAACCACGTCTAGCTTGTTGATCAACCTGTACGCTCTTGGGTCCCATCCAAATTGCGTCATCCGTTCAAGGATCCCACTCGGGAACGAGTCGTACGTTACGATCACGCACGGCCGAGATTTCCTCAACTCATCATACAAGATCTGTTGAGCCAGCGTGGTTTTTCCACTGCCGGGATCACCAGCGATGAGAATGGACGAGGAATCGGGCAAACTTCCACCCAGGAGTTCGTAGAAACCCCTGAAGTAACGACGATCCTCGTCGAACTGTCCCTTGGGCTTATCCGTCAAATCTAATAGGTCCTTTTCCAGGCCTGACCGACTATCTCTTAGGTCAGAAGGAATAGGTGCTCTCCGCG
>VBBH01000168.1 GCA_005888695.1 Candidatus Bathyarchaeota archaeon | reverse complement strand
GAAATTGTCTCTTTGACAAAACGCCGGGTTGATTGGGTTCGGGATTGGCGTGGTCTTGCTAACTCGCCAATATTCATATGATAATAGCGATCAGTATTCTAGTGTAAACGTGGTGTTCGGTATTGGGTGTTCCTGAGAAGATCAAAGAAATCGAGGAGGAGATGAAGAAGACCCAGAAAAACAAGCACACCGAACACCATATGGGACTTTTGAAAGCGAAGCTTGCCAAGCTTCGCGCTGATGTTGAAAGGTCCGGTGGTGGCAAAGGAGGAGGACAGAGTTTTGAAGTCAAGAAAGCCGGAGCCGCAACAATAGTCCTAATCGGGCTTCCCAGCGTCGGAAAATCAACAATTCTCAACAGGTTGACGAATGCGAAATCCAAAGTTGCAGCATACGCATTCACAACATTGACCGTTGTTCCGGGAATTATGAGATTGAACGGGGCTGATATTCAGATTCTGGATCTTCCGGGAATAATCAGCGGTGCCAGCTCGGGCAAAGGAAGAGGCAAGCGTGTTCTCTCCGTAGCTAGGAATGCCGATCTAGTTCTTCTCGTCTTGGACGTGTTTCAGCCTGGTCAGGTCCAGCTGTTGCGGGACGAGCTTCAGGCGATGGGTATACGTCTGGATCAGAGGCCGCCAGATGTTGTAGTCACGAAGGCGGACAAAGGAGGAACCGCTATTACCAGTACAGTGAAGTTGACAAAGCTCTCAACCAGCACGATCAAAGGGATCATGGAGATCTACGGAGTATCTAACGCCAGTATCATCATTCGAGACGACATTTCGGACGATCAGTTGATCGATGTAATGGCAGGGAATAGACGGTATGTCCCTTCTCTGACAGTTTTGAACAAGGTTGACCTGGTCAACCAGGAATATCTTGGGGCCGTGAAGAAGAATTTGGGTAACTATGTCCCTCTGTCCGCAGAGAAGGATGTTAACATGGAAATTCTCAGGGATAGAATATGGGAGACCCTTAATTTTATCCGGATCTACTTGAAACCCCGAGATCGTGGCCCGGACATGGAGCATCCATTGATCTTGCCCTCCGGCTCGACTCTATATAATGTGTGCAAGAGGATTCATCCGAAGTTCGGGGAGGATGCGAAATACGCCTTGGTCATCGGGTCTAGCGTCAAGTTTGAAGGTCAAAGGGTTGGACTTGATCATATTCCGAACGACAAGGACATAGTGACTATCGTCAAATAAGGTCCGAACGCGAACGCGGCGTCTCCCTGATTTGGGCCTAATTCTGGTAATCGATTAAACAGCAAGTACCTGCCTCCAGACGCATTAGCTGTTCTCGAGGCAGAACTATGAAGAAGTTCATGATGACGATCAATGCACAAGTTTTCCATTTGTTGGAAGAGGAGGCCAAGGATAGGGAAGTTAGCGTCCAGGAGTTCGTTAGGGCCGTGGTTCTCCCTTATTGGTTCAAGAAACAAGTAACCGCACAGCGCCTCGCTCAGCCCGTGGCTGAGCCTAACCGATTGATGAAATAAGACGATAAGCGATTATCGATATCTAGGCTGGATTGTTATCGATGGATGGTCTTTGCCATCCACTCGCCTTTTGCTGGTTCGACTCCTTTGATTCCCCAGCTCCATGAGACCTTTGGCGTGAACTTGAGGTATTTGCCGGGTCCGAACATTCCCTTGTGATCCACTACTTCCGCAGTGCCTTCGATCTTGATTCCTCTTGGTTTCCAAGGGTCGATGGACTCCATGTCGTCGATCACGATGGTTACTTTCTCGTTCCCGGCCTTGACGTTCTTGTATTTCCGGGTCCGATGAAAGATCTCTTGACTGTGACTTCCAATGTAGAATTGTTTCCCGTCGAACTCGAACGCTACAGGGACAACATCTGGACGTCGATCACGTGATACTGTTGCGATCCTGGCGAGACGTTGGGTTTTCAGGTATTTGACTTCTGGTTCAGAAAACAATTATTGCGACTCCTACAGCTTCGCCCTGGGTAGACGAATATATAGACTCGTTCGAGAGAAGTTGAAGTCGAGAGGTATTCTAGGAGCTTTGGTTCTTGCTGCCTAGTTGGAACTCGTCATGTAGTGCTCTTACGGTCTCGGGGCCGTCTACGTCGGATACCACGAATGAAATGTTGTATTCAGACGTGCCTTGGGCGATCATTCTAACGTTTACGTTCTTTTTGGCCACGGCTGTGAATACTCTGGCGGCAACTCCCGGTGAACCTTTCATTCCTGATCCGACAACAGCGATAACGCACGCATCCTTCTCTTCCGTCACCTTTTCCACATCGCCCTGACCCATCAATGACAATTGGAGACTCCTGACCGCGCGGTCAACATCCTTCCTTGCGATCACACAGGATATCGTGGCCTCTGATGATCCCTGAGAGATCATAACTACGTTTACTCCATTGATGCCAAGTGTCTGAAATATTTTCGCGGCGACTCCTGGTGCGCCCATCATGCTGGCTCCTGAGATGGTGATAATTCCAACGTCTTTGATTATCGAGATCGCCTTGGCCACTTTTCCATTATTCATTGATTGATCCGCTGAGACCAGGGTGCCTTCGAAGGTGGGCTTGGAGCTGTTCCGTATCCGTACAGGGATCTTGTGCCTGGCGGCAGGTTGGAGAGCGCGGGGGTGCATCATCTTCGCCCCGAAATAGGATAATTCTAGGGCTTCTCCGAACGAGACATTGGAGAGAGTTACCGCGTCCTTGACCACATGGGGATCTGCAGTCATCAAACCGTCGACGTCGGTCCATATCCAAACCTCGTCCGCCTTCAAAGCCGCACCGATAAGGGAGGCTGTGTAGTCTGAACCACCTCGACCGAGAGTGGTAGTGTTTCCGTCAGTGTTTTGGGCTATGAATCCTGTTACGACCGGTAACCCTCCCGCTTCCAACAATGGGCCGAGACGTTGCTGTATCTGATGAGAGCTTATTTCGGCAAGGGGCTTGGCTTCGCCAAAATTATTGTCAGTCACGATTCCCGCATCTGAACCTGTGAATGCTTGGGCCTTCAAACCTTTCTGGGCGAGAGCGGTGGTCAGTATTGGGACCGATAATCGTTCGCCGAAGGACAACAGATAGTCTCTGCTGCGCAGGGTCAGTTCTCTTAACTGACCGATCCCTTCGACTGAGCGTTCAAGGCTGGACAATAGAGCGTTAACTTTTCCCAGCAGTTCTTTACTAGCTAGATGATTGGTTTTGGTACCGGCGAAGGATTTGGTCGCGTTCAAGTGCGCTGCTTGGATTCGCGATAACAGATTCTTCGCTTCCCATAACTGACCCTTTTGCGCGAGCTCTCCAAGCTTGATGAGATGATCAGTTGTATCGTTCATTGCTGAAGCTACAACAGCTATCCGGTTCCCTTTGTGGAATTGCTCAACGATGGCCGCAGCATTCTTGATCGCCGTGGCATCCGCGAGAGATGTACCACCGAACTTCATCACTATTTTCACAATCCTACCTCCTTTACTACGCGATGTATTCTCCTCGAATGTCGACGAGATCGCGGATGACGGCGCTTGCAGTTTGTGCTCCGCCGGCTCCGGGACCGATAAGTGTAACTTGTCCCGTGTGCAGTGTTGAGTAGCTTAATGCGTTCATGATGCCAGGAACGCATACGGGATCTGTAAGAGAGACTTCTTCGAGTTTGACACTTGCAATGGACTGATCTAGGCTGCCGATTAGCTTGACTTTCTTACGGTTCTTCCTTGCTTTTCTCAGCCATTCTGGAGAGATCTTGTTTACGCCAGTTATTTCGAGGTCTTTGAGACTGACATGTCTTTTCAATACCCAGTTTGCAATGATTACTACCTTGGCTGCCGTGTCAAGACCTTCGAGGTCATTGGTCGGATCGGCTTCTGCATAGCCCCTAGTCTGTGCTTCGGAGAGGGCTTTCTTGAGAGTGACCGATCCTTCCTCCATCCTTGTAAGAATGTAGTTTGTCGTACCGTTCAATATTCCACGGACGCCAGTTATGCTGTCGCTTGCAAGACATTTATTGGCGAAATCCAGGAACGGAGTCCCTGCTCCGACCGTGCCGCTGAAACGGAAGCGGAGGTCTTTGTGCTGAGCAAGCTCCAGCAATGCTGGCATGGCCACTGCCAAGGGTCCCTTGTTCGTCGTTACAACATGCTTCCCGCTTGCTAATGCTGTCTTGATATTCGATAATCCCGGTTCACCATCATGAAAATTGGTGGGTGTAGCCTCTACGAGAACTTCTGCCTCTACCTCATTGATTATTGATTTTGTTCCTGCGTCTTTCTCACCCTTGCCCGGATATCTAGCAACTGTGCCATGTCCTTCCTTTGTCTTCAACAGGGTGATTAGGTCGAGCCCGTTCTCGTCAATGCAGTATCCGCGGCTGTCGCTGACTGCTACGATTGAAGGTTTGAAACCGTATGAATGAACAAATCGTTCACTTTCATCTCTCAATATTTTCGCAAGGTTTTGGCCAACGGCACCGAATCCTGTAATGATGATTCTCATTGCATTTGCGCCTCAGAAGAGTTGTTTGATCAATTGGTCCGTGTTGTTGCCTGTAAGATTGTAGAATTGTCTGGAGGTAGGGATCAGATCTATGATCGATGGATCTTTCAATCCGTGACCGGTAGTAACGCAGACTATGGTGTCATTTCTATCGATCTTCTTGTCCTCTACAATTTTCTCCAGTCCTGCTATAGAGGCGGCGCTGGCT
>VBBH01000020.1 GCA_005888695.1 Candidatus Bathyarchaeota archaeon | reverse complement strand
CTGTGCTGACAATCCAGCGTCATGTGTGATGGTTCCTTTGGGTGGAGGTAATGGACAATCGTCCACATTCACAGGTTTAGGTAATTCGGTCCAGTTCCAGGGAGTGCTTCCTACGATGATGAACATGATATCATTACGCGTCTCGGTCAACTGTGCAACCTCGTGTGCTAACGTGGGCATGAGCTATACGTTGCTGTTGGTTGGGAAGGGGAACTAGATCTGTGAGACTGGTCAGGATCTGGTGGACTCATACGAGAGGCTACTGGGGACGGAACGTTCGCATGATACTGGAGGCTACGGTGAACACGGTGGCCTTATTGGCAATATTCAGCTTCTTTCTCGGTTTCTATAACGTGTACAACGCGGTTAGTATGGGGCTTGCGAATGGTGGAGTGATCTCGATAAATCATGGCGTCGTGATCACATCGGTAGAATTGAGCAGGATCAATTGGCAGGATCAGAACTCTATCTATTTGACCCAGTCTGGGAAGCATTGGTTTGACATGCTGTATGACGCGTTGAAGGTAATGATACTGGTGGTGTCGACAGTTACATTGTCGAGAGAAGTGGCTTCATCGATCAATCTGAGCAAGATAGAACTTGAAAGTAGGAAGGAGGATTATCTGATGCTATTGCGGGCTACTTTCAAGAAGTCATTGTTGAAGGATCTAGTGGTGTTTCAGAGATTATTCTTGAGCACTGTGGCCATCATCACTGGATTTGTATTAACTAGGTTTCTAGTTATTCCAGTGGCGCAGGTATTGATGGACCCGGGGATTAGTGGATTGTTCACCATTGACCTTCACAACTATTACCTCCTCGTGTTTCCGTTGGCCTTGTGGACGATTGTGGGATTATTGTTCTCCGCCCACTCAGCGAATAAAATGGTCAAAACCACGTTTCAGTAGAGTGCGTTTCTAGGCCTATTTCACGAATAGCTATAGTCCTATAGTATGACTAGGACTATCCAGGTCGATGAAAAGACGCTCAAGTCACTCATGACTTTGAAGAAGGAGTTGAAGGCGAGAACCTATCAGGGGGTTATTACGATCCTCGTCTCGCAGAAGCGTGGATTACCCAAGTTCATTGTTCGGCCTTGCGAAAAGATCGAAGCCTTTCCAGCGAGAGCCCAGGGTAGGAAACGCTTATAGTATCGCTCAGCAAATATTGTATACGTGAGGGCTCTCATGGAAGTATTGACAACTAGGATTCCCAATGACCTGCTTGAGGCGATCAGGGAGATTGAAAGGGACGAGAGGGCTGAGCGGGCTGAGGTTGTCAGGAGACTTCTGGACAAGGCTGTCCACGAATGGAAATTGGCCAAGGCATTACGGATGATCTCTGAGGGACGTTGGACGGTGAGACGGGCGGCCAAGTTCGCGGGTCTAGGCTATCACGAGATTCTGGAAAGGATGTCCGAGCACGGCATCGACTCCGGGCCGAGTTCCAAGGACATACGAGAAGCATTTGATCGTAGGTGACTCTGCCCCACTGATCTACATGGGCAGGCTCGGACAAATCGGGGTTCTGAGGAGACTGTACGGAAACATAGTCATCCCTGAAGGAGTTCTAGAAGAAGTGGCTGGGGATGCGGAGAGGCCGGGAGCTACCGAGGTGAAGAACGGTGTGGAGGAGGGATGGATTATCGTGCGCAAGGTAAGGGTCCCTCCAATCCTCAACCGTGCGGGGGCGGTAGGGGTGGACGGAGAAGTGTTGGCCCTGGCGAAACGGGACGCACTTCCATTACTGACAAATGACAGAGTGTTGGCCGCTCTAGCAAGGGCTCAGGGTGTAAGTGTGAAATGGCTGACCCAGGCTGTTGTCGAGGCCGTTGCTCGGAGAATGCTTTCTGCCTCGGAAGCTCGGGGACTCTTGAGAGATCTTGTCAGGTCCGGGTTGAGAGTCCGGTCAGAGGTCCTCGCCGAGGTCGTCCATCTCATAGACGGAGCCGCGAGAGCAGCAAAATAGCCAAAGACAAACTGCTGCCATTAGGACGTGTCGATCTTTAGACTGTAGACCGGGTGTATCTCAGCCCAGTTGTAATGCATGGTATCTAGGACATAGGGTCCTGATACTGTGATGTGCTGGCCTTGTTGCGGGATCAGAATGTTGTTAGCATAGTTTTGACATGCAGATACAGCGTCTGCTTGAGAAACGGGTCCCACGCAGATGATCTCAACGACAAGGTCGCCGTTCTGGTATAGGTTATTGGCATTGTTTGTGAGGTTGCTGTAGGCCGGGTCAAGTCTCAGTCTTACATGTAGATCACCGTCATTCTCTGTGAGAACTCTGTCCACTATTCCTGAGGCTGTGATGCAGGAGTTGACGAGCGTTAGTCTGGCTGGATGATAGACGTGGCTATTGATCCCACCTGGATCGGTGCATTGGACAGTTGAGGTGCAAGTGGGCGGGTTGGTTGCCCCGTTTGTACACTGGTTGAAGACATTACAGCTGGGCGGGTTTGCAGCACCGTTCGTACACGATGGGAACACATTACACGAAGGCGGATCCGTCGCCCCGTTCGCGCAATTGCTGCTGCACGCTCCATTGATCAACACCTGGCCAGGCGGGCAGGAGGTCGATGGCGTGGTTGTGCTGCTTGAGGATTGTAAACCGTAGAAATTGTATAGATAATAATAGCCGGCTACTCCGGCAATCACGACCAGCAATACCAATGCCAGGATCGGTCCGGCTTTCATAGGCTAGATTGGAATATTGGGATGTATAGGTAGGTTAAAGCTTGTGAGGAGAATGAATCCTCCAAGAAAAAGTATCACTAAAAGCCTAAATGGACAGCTGGTCTCGACTGGAATCTGATAGATAATGAAGACTGAAACGTTGTCTATTCTGACTTTTCTGATAGCTTTCCTCTGTTATGGTTTTGTCGGGTTTCTCTGGTTGCTCTACGACTCCGCCTTCGTCAGCGCCACTACTGTTTCGTCGACATCTATTCAGTCTAGTTCTCTTGTGTTGGCGGCGAAGATTCAGACCGTGGACTTCATTTCATTGATGGGAGCTGTCGATACGGGATTATATGTGTCCTACCTAGAGCGTAGACCAACAGTGCAACGTTCAAGTATCGGCATGCCTTGAACCACTCTGGAATAGAACAGCCAAGATCAATACGGTCTCAAGTCGAGTTCGGTCAAGCCCATTTTCAACAGGATTGTTAGATCCATTCCACGTTAATCTCTGGTATCTTTTGGAAGTGTGGGTCGTCAGTGAAGACCGTGTTCGACTTGAGTTCTATAGCAGTGGCGGCAATGATCGAGTCCGCCGTCGGCAAATCTTTGTGACGGCATCTGAGGCGAGCGGCGGACAGTGCGATCTTGGTGTCGAGGTCGATGATCTGAAAGTTTGACCTGACTATTGAATTGACTCTGACCATTGCCGCATCCGCACCAACGGTCTCGTACTCGAACTTGTACACTTCATGCAGAACTATTGTCGGAACGAACGCTCCTTTGGCCTCAAGCTCGGCCGCCTTCTGCCTTGTCTTCTCTCTGAGTGGACTTGGTTCTGCCAAGAAATTGGTGAGCAAGAACCTTGTGTCAACGGTGGGAGGCGCTTTCAATAACGGTCCTCAGAGCGCATCCGGTCAAGCCTCCTCTTCATCTCTTCGAGAGAGATCTTGCCGGCGTCTATTCCGGCCAAGTCGGCTATCCGTGGAACTGGAGTCAATAGTATTCCTTTGGGATCGTCTCTGACGAGAATCTTCATTCCCTCCTTGATCCCGTACTTCCGGCGTTGCTCGATCGGGATCGTTACTTGCCCTTTTCGGGCCACCTTCACTAATTGGTCGGACAATTTCTACAAGTCGTACTATCGACTTGAGTACTACTTAAGGATAAAGTTCTACCGACAAGGAGTATTTTCGACTGGTCTATTTAGATGAAGAATTCTGTCATTGCGGGTGCTGTCATGTCCAGCTTCGTCTTGGATCAAATGGCCGAAATGAGTCTAGGTTCTTCTCCTCTTTACGATCAACCCAGCTGCGGCACCTACCAGTACGATTGCCGCGGCTCCTCCCGCGAGCTGCAGAATCGTTACTGGAGGCTCGGCATAGCCAAAAAAAAGGAAAAAGGGGAAGGATGGGCTTGTTTTCGCTCTCAGCACGTGAACCCGGAGGCGCAGGTGCTGATGGATCCTAGTTCGTCGGAGCGTTGTATGTTGGCTATTGGGCTGTAGACGAATATTGTCCCGGCTCCGTTCCCTCCCCAGAGTGTCCCTCTTAGCTGGATGTCAGAGCCGGAGGTTATCGCGAACACTCCTGAGCCACTGTCTCCAGGGCCGACGGTTGCGCTTACCCAGTCTTGGCATAACTGGACGATCTTTGATCCGGATACGCCGGTGTTGACGCATGTGTTCGTTACCTGTCCTTGCGACCAGCCAGTGGTCCTTCCGACCTTGTTGACGGTTTGTCCAACCAAGGATGGGCCTTCGCTTACTACGCGGAAGCTTCCGGCAATGGTGAGCGAGCCAGTATTGACAGCGTCTGTCTGTTCTATTGAGCCTAGGCTCTGTTGTACTCCATTGGCGAGTTGTTCGAAGGAGGTGTCACTGTATCTGCAGACATGGTTGCCGTGGATGCCGGCGGCCGTGCATGTGGCTCTCGTGTAGGTTGGGTCTGCGATCTCGGTTCCTATGAAGGTGTTCGAGGCCGTTAGTGGCTGATAATACAATGTGCCTTCGACTCCACCCTGGACATCGGTGCAGTGTGATGCCGTTACGAAGCCTGCGACTCCGCCTCTTATCGCATTGTAGCTGATTGAGCAGAGGAAGTTGGAGAACTGGATTTGTAGACCGCCTTGAATGGGTCTTACCTGGTCTTGGAGCGTCACTTGAGTATAGATCGGGTCGGCCATTACAATATTGACAGCGCTTT
>VBBH01000019.1 GCA_005888695.1 Candidatus Bathyarchaeota archaeon | reverse complement strand
CCTATTTACAGAAAAAAGTGGACACTGCTCAAGTCATGTCGCGGGTCGACGAGAACATTCACCGGGTCCTCAAAGACCATGGCCTGACAGAATACGAGATCAAGACCTACCTGAAGTTGATCTTCGACGGTCCCGCAACACCTTACGAAATAAGCGAGAGTGTCAAGATTCCCTATGCCCGAGTATACGGTACCCTAGAGGAACTGGAAAAGCGAAAATGGATCAGGGCTAGACCTGGCCGTCCCGTGATCTATGAAGCTAATCCACCGCGGTCCGTGGCAGAGCTAGAGCTGGACCAGAAGCGTTCCGAGATGGAGTCCTTCACCGGCCTTATGCGAAGGGATCTGCAGGGAATCTATGAGCGACGAGAAACCGTCAAGCACATCAGTCTCTGGGTGGTGCATGGCGGTGACAAAGTCTCCGAAAAGTACAACGAACTGATTAGTCAGGCAAAATCCCGCGCGTACCTCCAGCTGACAACTCTGATACCTCAAGAGGTTGATGATCTAAGAGCTTCAATGAAATTCGCCAGAGAACACGGCGTCTCCGTGAAAATAGTCTCTTTCACCAACCCAAGATTCATTGATGCCAAGAGCTTGAGTGTCTTGGCCGAGGAGGCAGAAGTCGGAGTAATTGAAGAGCCGAACCCTGATTCTGTGAGGCCGATGAATATTTGCTCAGTGGATGGTAGGGAAGCTTTGCTGACTTTTCTGTGGAATCTGGACTCGCCGTCAGATCCGGGTGCAAGAATAGCGTTTCGATTAGCGGACGAAGAATTCGCGGGTGTTGTCGAAAGGTACTTTGAATATTATTGGCTTCGGTCCAAGAAGCTAGGCTAGCTGGTCTTTATCGCTGGGGTTGATTGAGACCGGGCTGTGGTGGAGCTTGGCCGACAGGGCCAGATGGTCTTGATTCCATTTGGGCCATCAGCATCATCAATTTCTTTGTTTCGTCTAGGCGTCGGATCATTCCTTGAAGCTCGTTCTTGTAATAGTCTCTTTGAGAGTTGTAGTCTTGATCACTCATTTCGCCCTGCATGTACTTTCCTTGCAAAGACATGAATCCTGAGAGGGTAGTTCCACCGAGTTGCTCCCTCAGATCTCGTAGGCTTTTGCCGACGATATCATTGAGTTGACCTGCGCGTTCGGCTAGGGCTCTGCTGACTCTTCCTATCTCTTCCTTCAACATGGAGGTTCGTTGGCGGAATCCGTTCAATTCCACGACGACCTTCTCTATTCCCATAGATTCGCTCATGGACTGTGACCCTCTAAGACGTAGTAGAATCAGCCTATGGGCGTAGACTTATCCGAGTCGTAACCTTAACCAATCATGTCAAGTATTCACTAATCGGCCAATCGGGTTTTGATCACACGTCTTTGTGCGAGCCTATTCACTCCCACTGAAAGTATCAAGGCCACTGTAATTATCACAAGGGGCGTCAGTGTCCCTAGGAGGGACTGATTAGTCTGGTTTGACGTGTTTGAGTGGCTTGTGGACGATGCTGGGCCTGCAACCATTCCAGTGAATCCAGGGTTGGTTCCTTTCGAGGTGGTTGCTGGACTTGTTGTATTGGTCGACGTGGGCGTGTTGGAGGGTCTTGAGGACGCGATCAGGGCAGGCACTACGGTTAGGCCTGAACCGACTATGATGGCAAGTAGGAGTGGAATGACGGTCGTTCCGTGTCTAAACATGCCTTTCAATTGGCTGACACCCTAGGTCTCAGTTTTTTCCTATCGCCTGACAGATCTATGGTGTTTCGACTCCATAATGCTACGGGCTAGAACAGTGCGTTCCAAGATCAGAACGGCTTCCTCTTCCACACTCTGTACGTCTCGATCCAGCACACTGCAGATGCCGTTCCGCCAAAGACTAGTGCCATCACGTTGTGGGTTGAAAGGTCAAACGGGTATAGCAGAGGATACAGCACGAGCATTGTCGTGAGCAAGGTGGAATAGAACAGGAATCTCGGTAGCATGTGCCCGAAGAGTCCGACATAGTTTTGCAGTACTCCTACCTTTACCGTGCTTACTAAATTGTACTCTCCAGTCGGTTGCTTCTCCAATAGCCCGAGAGTGCGGAGTTTCTCCAGGTGATGGAGGGCAACGCTGGGGCTGCTTAATCCAAGTGCTCTCTGGACAGAGCGGACGCCGATGCCTTCTTTCTTCCTTGTTGAGAGGATGTGCCAGTAGACCCGTAGAGTGGGGCCTCTCAGCTCTGATTCCACTAAATTGTCTTTGGCCTCTTGCAAGCAGGAGTCAATTGAGACCTAGTAGTTCGCTGCTTCGAAATCAGCTTTGCGCTCAGATTCAAACGGAAGGCTTCTTCTGAGTTCTGAAAGCCTTATTGGCCTGTACTAGATTGGCTCGATACAGATCGAGCCCTCTTGCGTGGCGCCTTCTTCTTAGTCGAGTTCTTGCCTTTTACTGTGTGAGCGGATGCTGTCAGATCGTCTCTCCTTAGAGCATAAGCTTTGAACATTTTGTTTAGCCAGGTGGGCAAGTGCTTCTCTGGCCTCTTTGTCTACGTGCTTGGATAAGTAGAGTGTTACCTGACCGATTATTTCGAGATTGGGATTTCACTGGTTAGTTTCATGAGGACGCCGCGGCCCCAGCCGTTATGAGCAAATTCTTTTGATTCGGGAAGTTTGTCTATCTGGAACCATTCCGCGCCCGAGATTTCTTTCCCTTTCATGATGTGGGTCGAGTTGGGTATTGCGAGGTAGTCGAAGACGATGTGCCAGGAGCCATTGTCGCCGACGAATGATTCGATCTGTGCAAGTTTGAAGGATGCTTTGTCGATGCCCGCCTGTTCTTTCAGGACTCTTCGGGCGGCGGCTTCAGGATGTTCTGTGTATTTCAGTGAGTCGTTGGGTAGGAACCATCCCGTCTGATTGTCGTAGAGAGACGGGTCACGATATTTCAGCAATAGAGCGGACGAGTGATGTAGAACTGCGACGTGCACTATGAGACTATGGTCTTTGCAATCCATGAGAGCAAACACAGACTAGTAGATGATTAAAGGTTCGGGTTGAGTTCCAATGCGATTGTTCCGTTAAGGCTCGAACACACGTTACAGTTACCATATCCACAACTCGATGTTGTGGTTTGCAATGGATCTAATAGGGGTGAGATGCGCTTGCTGAGCTGGATAAGATGGAGAATCTACGGTGTGAGAATGTTCTTCAAGAAGAGATAATCAAGATAATCCATTCGAGTTTTTTCTCTCCTTTCTGACAGTTGGAACGAACTTAGCAGTACTTTGTTTTCTAGAGAGGTGGGAAATCTCTTCCCGTCTGATTTTGTTTTTCAGGCGAGTCGAGTCTTGCCTGCTCGACCGAAGAGGGGATTTCCGACGGATTGATTCTGCAATGTGCCCATTAGAACGAGCATAATCCCCATAAGGAATGTAAACCATCCCAATCCTATAGCAAACAAATTGTCCGACGCAAGAACCGCCAGTCCGATGGACATGATTAGTAGAAGTAGACCCGTCCCCAAGGTCGGACCGAAGAACTTAGATGGTCTCAGAGATTTGGACTGATCGGACATAGGTGCTTACATGAGTTCAAGGCCGGGCATGCTTGGAAATCGTGCCGTTACTCCAAATGCATCTCCGGAGTTACGTGGGAAGGAGGAATGCATATCGTCCCCCCCTCCGTTACATGTTCGTAGAATCTGAGAAAGGGTGAGGAAGAACTGGAGATGAACAGCCTGTTCGGGAGAGTATTTGTCCGACCTCCATCGGAGGATTATCCCAATTGTAACTCCACCAACCCGGACAAGGAGGGCATTGATCTTGTTCTTGCAAGGGAACAGCATAGGGAGTACGTCTCGATCCTTAAGGAATCGGGGATTGATGTCCTCGAGCTTCCTGTGTTGAATGGTTTCCCGGACTCGGTGTTCCTTCAAGACCCTGCTGTTGTCGGGCGCAATGTAACGGTTGTCGGCCGGTTCGGATTACACTCAAGGGCTGGCGAGGAAACCGCAATGATCGACAACTTGAACGCTGGCCATTGGGAAACCGGAACACCACGGTTCATTACAGCACCAGGACAGCTAGAGGGTGGCGACGTTTTGATAACCGATACCACAATTTTTGTAGGGGTTTCGAGCCGGACCAACAAGGAGGGAATCCGACAACTTACAACACACCTTCGCGACGCTCGGATAGTTCCAGTGAAAACCAGATCGTTTCATCTTCTATGCGGCTGTTCGCATATCGGAGAGAACACGATAGTAATCGCTCCAAGTATTGTCGACGTGAAACCATTTTCAAGCTTCAAACTGATCCAGGTTTCAGAAGAAGAAGTGTACGCTGCCAACATCCTTAGTCTCGGGAAAAAGAGGATTCTCGTCCCATCCGGTTATCCGAAAATCAGTGCAAAACTAAGGGACGCGCGATATCAGATGTTAGAGATCGATAATTCCGAATTCTACAGAGCGGACGGCGGCCTGACATGTCTATCATCGCCTGTGTACGATCTGATTTGACAATTCTTCAAAGCCACAACAGTTCTCCGGGTTGTCAGTCTTCCTCTAAAGAGATAAGAGGCCCAGCTCCGAGTTACGAGTATTCATGCAGCAAGTAGTGAAGGGCGAAAAGTGGACTGCTGGGGTTTCTTGGCTTATGCGCCAAGACAGTCCTTCGATTCGTTACTGGACGATGAAAGATCTATTAGGATACGCGGAAAACGATCCCGAGCTCTCAAAGGCTAGGTCTGAGATTCCCGATTCTTCGTTGGTCTCTCAGATTCTGGGCGAGCAGCGGGATGGTGGATATTGGGCCGAGGCTGAGGATTGTTACTGGCCGAAATGGCAGGCGACAGTCTGGAACCTGATATTACTAGCAGAGCTCGGATTACAAGGCGATCATTCTCAGGTCAAGAAGGGTTGTGAATTTTTCCTTAAGACCATGGATGCACAGGATCGTTCTTGGCCGCCTCCGGAATATCCGGACGGCGATCTCCGTGGCTACCGTCTCGTCTGGGAACCATGTGTTACGGGAAACATGGCACGAACACTGGTCGAGTTCGGGTACCAGGACGACCCACGCGTCATTGAAATGTTCGAGTGGCTCGTCCGAACCCAGTTCAAAGACGGCGGATGGAACT
>VBBH01000018.1 GCA_005888695.1 Candidatus Bathyarchaeota archaeon | reverse complement strand
CAATAAACGGATAGCACCAAGAGTCATGCCTATTCCACCCAACACTACACCAACGATGAGGATCGAATGTGCGGGTGTAAAGAGGAACGGATCAAAACCGTAAGCCGTATGCCAGTAGAGATCAATCGGAGCGGCAACCAGCTGTAACTCCGTGCCCACGACGGCTACTCGCAGCCCGCCGAAGAGGGAAGCATACCGGGAATTTTGACCATGTGCTAGACGGAGACGAACGCCTTGAAGGTTAGCAAGCGCAACCAGACCTATCCCAGTATACAAAACAGCGTGGGCTGGTGTGAAGAATGTCTCGACGATCCCGAGGATATGCGCGGAGATGTCCCATTGCGCGCCAGCTATCTGGAGGAAGGCACCTAGGACTCCGATACTGTAGACAGGCAGTAAGACTTGGGGTGAGAATGATTTCACGGTCCACCGTTAGGAAACCTCCCCGTAATATTCCTTAGGCAACCGCGTCTGTGTCCATCCTACAAACTCGTTGAACCCACATCAATAAGACAGTTAACCTGACGAGTCGTAGTGTTTCGTCCCATGAAACTCGGTGTATGTGTCCCGAATTACGGAGAAGCCTCTACTCATGATGCGATCCAGAGAATCGCCGTTGAAGCCGAACAAATGGGGTTCGACTCAGTCTGGTGTACTGATCACTTGCTGATGCCGAGAAACAGCGGAACTCCATATGAGAGAATCTACGAAGGCATTACGACACTCGCCTATCTTGCAGGAGTTACAAGCAAGGTCAGACTCGGCATCTCGTCCCTGATTACCGCAATGAGAAATCCGGTCGTCGTAGCGAAACAACTGGCTACAATCGATAACTTGAGCAATGGACGAGTCATGCTGGCAACTAGTGCGGGCTGGAACGAGAAGGAATTCTCCAATCTAGGCTCTAACTTTCATAACCGGGGAAGACGACTCAATGAATCGATCAGAATGATTCGTGCATTATGGAATGGTGAGACAAGTTTCGCGAGCAAAATTCTCGATCATCACTTTGAGAATGTTGTCTTCGAGCCACAACCGATCCAGAAGCACATTCCGATTTGGATCACCGGCAACAGCAAGGCGGCCATGAAGAGAGCCGTCATGTTAGGCGATGGCTGGCATCCCAACCTCTTCCCACTCGATGTATTCCGTAATATGGTGGCTGATTTTCGTGAGACTTTTCCAGAGGCGAAGACCAAGATGATAAGCGTCCGGGTTGGACTGAACCCCAGGGCCGAAACGTCAGAATATCGGTCACCGCAAGGCGAGCGGAGAGTACTACTCTCAGGAAATCGTGCTGAAAATAGGCAAATACTTCAGGCACTCAATGAGGAAGGAGTCGCGTACCTTGTTGTAGCGCTCAGTCCGGACGGAAAAGTATCCCTAGCCAATCAGATCGAGGGCATGAAGATGATTCTCGAAGATGCGCGTTGACTAGTATGCAGTTTTCGGTGAAACAGTCAATCTAGAAATCATCTGATTCTCCCCGTCATCGTTGGCCGATTAGCATCTGGAACGAGCTGGTTTGGGGGAATATATATTAGAGAATCTAGGAACCCGCTATCTCCGTTTCAGGATAGAACGGTAAGCAACAGTTGCCACGATTCAAAACATCTGGAGACATTCTGAAGATCGTCTCCAACAAGGACCAGATCCGCAACCTGGGCATCATCGCCCATGTGGATCATGGTAAGACAACGATGACTGATAGCTTGCTCGCTGCTGCCGGCTTATTGTCTCCCAACCTTGCAGGCACAGCCCTTGCAATGGATTTCATGGAGGAGGAGCAGAAGCGGCAGATGACGATCAAGGCCGCGAATGTCAGTCTACTGCATGAGAAGGACGGCACTTCTTACGTCATGAATCTGATCGACACTCCAGGTCACGTAGACTTCTCCGGTAGAGTGACCCGATCCCTCCGAGCGATTGATGGGGCTGTTGTCGTGGTCGACAGCGTAGAAGAGGTCATGGTCCAAACAGAGACAGTTACTAGACAGGCGGTGGAAGAACGTGTCCGGCCAGTCCTGTACATTAACAAGATCGACCGTTTGATCAAGGAGTTGAAGCTTACACCTGAAGGGATCATGGAACGTATCGGGAGGATCATCCGCGACTTTAACGGATTAATCGAGTTGTATGCGGAGCCTCAGTTCCGGGAGAAGTGGAAGGTCAGCTTCGCAACCAATACCGTCGCAATGGGTTCGGCGAAGGATCGATGGGGATTCACCTCCGACGTTGCAAAGAGGAAAGGTGTAAAATTCCAGGACGTGATTGATGCCTACAATAACAACAAGCTCGAAGAGTTACGGACGCGTGCGCCGATTCATGAAGCAATATTGAACATGGCTGTCGAAGCAATGCCTCCACCGCACATCGCGCAGACGTATCGCATTGAGAAAATCTGGCATGGAGACATAGAGAGCGAGTGGGGCCGGGCGATGATCAAGTGTGATGACAATGGACCAGTCCTCATGTCGGTGGTCAACATCAACGTCGATCCACAGGCCGGGATTGTGGCCACCGGCCGATTATTCTCCGGGACTGTCAGGGAAGGCTCCCCAGTGTACCTAATCAATTCCAACGCGCAGGGACGTATCCAACAGGTCGCGATCTATATGGGTCCCAACAGGGAAATTGTTGGTAACTTGAGTGCTGGCAACATCCCGGCGGTATTGGGATTGGAGAACGTGAAGGCTGGAGAGACAATCTCCTCTTTGAAGGGAGTTACTCCTTTCGAGGCAGTTCACTATGTTACTGAGCCGGTTGTGACGATCGCGGTCGAGCCAAAGTACAGCAGAGAACTACCGAAGCTAGTTGATACCATGAGGAAATTGTCATTGGAAGATCCTAATCTCGTCACCTCGATCAACGAGGAGACAGGTGAGTACTTGATCAGCGGCATGGGAACTCTCCATCTGGAAATTGCGACAACGCTGATCACAAAGACTGGTCTGGAGATCGTTACCACCAAGCCTATCGTCATCTATCGAGAAGCCATCCGGACACCCGCTGGGCCAGTTGAGGGCAAGTCTCCCAACAAGCACAACAAGATCGACATCGAAGTCGAGCCTCTGGAACAGGAGGTTATGGATTTGATAAAGGCGGGCAAGGTGACCGAGTATACGGACAAGGCAGAGATGGCAAAGACATTGCGTGGTGTTGGCTGGGAGCCGGATGAGGCACGTGGAGTCTGGAGCATCGACGAGCCCTACAATATCATAATCGACCAGACCAAGGGAGCGCAGTACGTCCAGGAAGCTAAGGACATGATACTCGCCGGGTATCGGTGGGGCTTGAAAGAGGGTCCGATTGCTTACGAGCAGATACGAGGCTTGAAGGTCAAGATTACCGATGTATCATTGCACGAGGACCCAGTCCATCGTGGACCTGCACAAATGATGCCAATGGTCCGACGGGCAATGTTTGCCGCCTTTCTCAGCGCAGCACCCACACTACTGGAGCCTATCCAGAAGATCACGACCAAGGTTCCGAATGATCTCTTGGGCGCCGTTACCAGCGTGATTACTCAGAAACGGGGCAAGGTGGTCTCGGTGGATCAGAAGGCCAATCTAGTGTATGTAACGGGAGAGATACCGACTGTAGAAACCTTTGACCTATCAGAGGTTATGCGTGGTCAGACCGCGGGACGGGCCTTCTGGGGATTAGAATTTGCAAGATGGTCACCGGTTCCATTATCTCTTTTGCAGAGTGTGGTGGAGTCGATAAGAAAACGGAAAGGCTTGTCGCTAGAGCCGCCGAAAGCCTCGGACTTCGCAGAATAGACGCCGAGCATTTCCCATTTCTATGACGAGTCTCGGATTCAGGTTCGAGCTAGTTGTGGAGGCCGACGTTGCGTTTCGGACCCACAGTCTACACCTTCAGAAGAGTCAAGGTCTGAGAGCGCAGCGGAGTGAATAGTTTCACTCCCTCGGGCCCTTGCGGCCTATCAATGCTCAAGAGTCCGAATTGATTCTTCCACGCTCGAAAATTTCTTTCTAGCCGGTATACCCTCCCCCCTCCTCACGCTCAGTTTTCACGAGGGAAAGATCGGATTTTGAAGGAAAATCGGTCGTTTTGACTTGTTTTCTCGTCAAAAATGGCGTGATAAGTTTCTGGGCCTCTGACTGGTTCAGTTTGGAGCAATACTTTCGGTCGGGCCTCTAGGCTCGGAAAATGGTTGGACGTGATGGATAGAAATAGGAGTCGAGGCTTGGACTGCAAGTTGAGTGCGGCTGTGGTCCAGACTATCCCCTGGCTTCTCTAGGCAGGGTGTATGGGACTATCTGGTCTATGACACCGGCTTCCCAAGCCCCATCAAAAGGCGCGGAGCCAGCCGGGAACCCGGGTTCGAATCCCGGCAGCCGCACCAGAAAATGAGTCGCAACTCCACGGACTCGTCCATAGTCAGTGCAGAAGACGGAGCTTTTTGGACAGAGAAAATAGAGAGGCTTCACTTCCACGTCAAGGATGTCGCAGACTCGCCCACTGCGGTCTTGGAGAGTTCTTGCCTCAACAAGGGGCTGCCGACGCCATAGCTCGGAAAACGTGACCGAGTCTATAAGGAGGTCTATTATACTCCGGCGGACGGGACGACTTGAACGTTCAAGGTGGAACCTGACAGGCATTGTCTGACCAGGGTAAGGCATTCATCAATATCGAGAATGTTGTCGCTTCCGCGACGCTCAAGCAGCGCATAGACCTCAACGCGATCGTCCGGATCTTTCCAGGGGTCGAGTATCGTCCCGAGCAGTTTCCAGGACTCGTCTTTCGGCTAAAGCAGCCAAAGACCGCGACTCTAATCTTCAGTTCTGGAAAGATGGTTTGCACCGGCGCAAAATCTGAACGCCAAGCACGGAAGGCGGTGTTGAAGGTCGTTGACGAGCTGAAGAGGGGTGGCATCGTTATCATTGGCAGGCCGGAGATCGTGATTCAGAATATTGTCGCCTCCTGTGG
>VBBH01000017.1 GCA_005888695.1 Candidatus Bathyarchaeota archaeon | reverse complement strand
CATGCGAGAGTGGATTCGAAATTGGTGCCGGACGTCTGGCTTGTACCAGCGGTGGTCTTGGAGGTGGCCGGGTCGGAGATCACTCTGAGTCCAATTCATACGGCGGCTTGGGATAAGGTTAGGAAGGATGCTGGTTTGGCGATTCGTTTTCCACGTTTTACTGGAAAGTATCGGGATGATAAGGAGCCTGAGCAGTCAACCACTACGGAGGAGATTCTGGAGATGTATCATAAGCAGTTGAAGAAGGTCAAGGAACAATCCTCGACTGCCTAGAGGCAGGAGTGGTCGATTCCTAGATTTTGAAACTGCTATCAAGGTACATCTTTCCAGGTGGGATGCGGCCTGCGACGGTGCAGGACAGGAGGGAGTACTATCTTAACGAGTTCCGGGTTAGCAAAGTGAAACGCTGGTTTGATCATTGGGGCAGTCCGGTGGTTTTTGCATTAGTAATCGGTCGCCATACTAGAATCTTTCCCAAGGAGCACAGGAACAAGTTTCGGGACACAATCGTCATCGATGAGTACAGGAGCTTCTCTGACGTTTTGGAATGGTTGCTGAAGTATCGGCCTGAGAGCGTCTATTACGATCGAAACATCTACACGTCTTGGGAACAGGCCCGTACTAAGCAGGATGTCAAGGATCTGGGACGGAAGTACGGTCAGGAGATGGCATTTGACATTGACCCGGAGAATTTCACTTGTCCTATTCACGGTTCCCTAGAGCAGAAGATGGAGCGTCATCAGGGATTATCGTTTTGTAGGTTGGAGTTGCAGCTGGCAAGGATGCAAGTCCTAG
This sequence comes from Candidatus Bathyarchaeota archaeon, assembly GCA_005888695.1. The sequence goes on along the minus strand of VBBH01000017.1, from coordinate 3,585 downwards.
AACTGTACGAGTTGTTGTCCCGGAGGTTTGGAGATATCCAGATTGTCTATTCAGGTCGTGGATTCCATTTGCATGTTTTAGATGATAAGGTGTTATGGTGGACTCGGAAGAAGCGGTTGGCATATGCTAATTCCCTGATTAGGAAGGGGTTTGTGATGGATGAATGGGTAACCGCTGGAGGAATACGAATGATCCGATTGCCCTATTCGCTGAATGGCTTGGTTAGCAGGATTGCTTTGCCTTTGAAGCCTTCTGAGCTGGAATCTTTTGATCCTTTAGCGGATCCCAGGGTGATTCCAAGCTTCCTTCGGGGGAAGGCCTAGTTTCTCGGGAGGAAAAAGATCGGGGTTTGTCCTTCGAGTCTTGACTGTTCTCTACCGGCGTCGGCTTCTGCTTGTTCCGCGTCTGCTTCTTGATCGGCTTCGGCTGGGTTTGCGGCTTCGGGTTGCGCGTGAGCGGGCTCTTGTCCTAGCTCGTGCTCCGGCGGCTGCGCGTCTTCTTGTTCCCCGTCCTCTAGCTACACGTTTCCTCGTTTTTGATACACTGGTTCTTCGTTTACCGCTGGATCTTGGAGTGGTTCTTCCGATTGTTCCTGCTTTGCGTTCTTTGCCTGTATAGTAATAGTAGGCTTTGCCTTTTCTGGTTCTGCGACTGCTTCCCATCGCCATTTTGTCTTGCTACCTAATTTGGGGCTCGGTATGTAGGATGCTTATTTGCTTTTTCGGAGATCGACAGTATTCGAGATCCTCCGGCCAAGTAGACCTGTCTTGATCTGGAATTGGCGCCGAGACCCTTGAGAATTGATTCCATCGATGTTTCCACAGTCCAATGCGAAAGTATTGCTCCACATGCTTTCCCCCCACGCTCAAATTTTTCTTTCTAATCAGTATACCCCCTCCCCCTCCTGCGCTCAAGATTCACGCTCAATTCGTAAACCTCACGAGGACGATCATGCTAGTCTCACGAGGAGGATCAGAAAAGTTCCGTTTGGTAATTACTCGTGGGTAAGTATCTGTCCATCTCTGGATATGTATCGGTAGCTTGGACCATGTTAATATGTCTCGTGTGGACAATAGTATGGTGTAAGTGTTCCTGCTTCTCGTTTGGAACAATTGATCGATTAGACATAGGAGGGTTCTGTGGGATCTTGAACAAAGAGGATAGAGCGGAGCGGACCCACAGGTCAGATTCGTCGGATTGGCGAGAGACTGAGAGAGGAAAGATGATTGAGACACTCAATTATCTGCTCAGAAAAGCAAGGTTTCAGGCGCAGAGAAAATCTCTCTCTGATGAAATGCGTCTAAGGTGGGTCAATACAATGTGCTACATCACACAGACATGCAACAGCGTCCTAAAGGATGCTGATTATGATGAGCTCAAACGAGAGGTGGAACGGACAAAGGAAGAAGTGACACAACTCAGTGAAAAAGAGCTTGGAAAGCCTGAAGCGGTCACTGGAAGAGACCAGTCGAAAGCTTCAGTCAGTAACTAGAAAGCTAGAAGCGGCGGACCCCGTCGAGTTCTGCACGAGTATGCTGGGATTCGTCCCCTTCGAGTACCAGCGTAAAGCATTGCTGGACCAGAGCAAATTCCTATCACTACGTTGGTCACGGCAGAGTGGAAAGACCGCCACGGTATGTTCTCTACTTCTACACCACGCCGTCAAGAGTCCGTCCAAGTCGATAGGAGTCGTCGCTCCGAGCCTACGCCAGAGCAAAGCTGTCCTGGGAAGGATCGCAAACTTAGCCCGGAAACTACCCAAAGAGTGGACGGCCGAGGTCCAGAAGACGAGGATCAGGTTCTCCAACGGGAGCGTCATTGAGGCTTATCCGAATAATCCCGACACTATTCGGGGACCCAGCTTGGACGTCGTCTATTGCGACGAGATGGGATTCATCCGTGACGACAAGGAACTATACGATGCCATACTGTTCACGCTGATTACGAGGCCGCACAGCAGGTTCATCGCGTCCAGTACCCCCGGCAGCAAAGACAATCTATTCTACAAGTTCTGCACTGACCCGAAATATGGATTCAGCAATCACCACGTAAACTGGAAGGACGCGGTCGAACCGAACGGCCCCCTGAAGAAAGACACTCTAGAAATGATCAAAAGTCAATTGGCTCCTGATCCGTGGCGCTGGAGGCGAGAGATGGAGGCAGAATTCGCCGAGAACGAGGAGAGCTTCTTCCCATTGTCATTGATCACGGACTCGGTCGAACAGTCACTTGCCTACACCGATTTCACAGAATACATTACAGGGAGGAGATTGTACGCCGGGGTGGACTTTGGAAAGCATCATGATCATTCAGCCATCGGAGTGGTCGAACTGGATCTGACCACAAAAATGACAAAGCTGATCCATATGCACAAGTTCCCATTAGAGACAGAGTATGGCTCCGTAATCGGATATGTCAAGCGTCTCGTCGCCACGTGGAAAGAGATCCGGAAGATAACAACAGACGAGACAGGAATAGGCGACGTTGTCACCGAGGATATGAGAAACGAGGGCCTCAGGCAGACAGTAGGGATTGGTCTGAACATTCAGACCAAAACAGACATTATGGAAAACCTACGAAACATGCTGACCAAGAAAGAGCTCAAGCTGCCATATGATCCAGATCTGATCGGAGAGATGAACGCTGAAAAGTTCGAGCTGAACAAGACCGGACAAATACAATTCTCACATCCATCAGGAACACATGACGACCAGCTCTGGGCCCTAGCACTCGCATGTCACGGTCTAAGAGAAGAATCAAGAATCCCTGAGTATCATCCGGTAGTGCTTACGGGCTACATCATCAAACCGAGGATACCATATTTTACTTTCGGAAAAGAGCCGTGGAAACGGGACCCATTGTACAATCAAACCGCCAGACTTTGCATGGCGTGCGGTGCCAGACGACCCCTGACCATGGCTTACTGTCCAAAGTGTGGAAGCGGAAGCGACGGTCCGAATCCAGCATTCGTGAAGCCTTGATTGTAGCAATGTGAGGCTAGAACGCCCCTGAGACTTTGTGGCCTCCCCGCCTGACTTATCGTCTCCACGAAGTCGGCCTTCGCTGTGCCTTTGGCAGACGATCCTTGACCTCGGCACCCTTTTCGGGCGCAAGATATTGTGCTTTCTCAATGGCGATGATGCAAGCGAAGTCTCCGATCGAACGTTGCGTCATTGAGTGATCGCTTTATCTCGGTGACGGAAAATTCACATTCTCACTGCCGGTTATGGCCTAATTCTTGACATGTCTGTTAAGCTCTATAAGCAAAGCAGGAAGGTACCCCGTCTATAGCTGCTAGGAGGTGTAGTAGTCAGGTGAGCCGAGGAAATTTTGGCAGTCCCAGAGAAATGCACAAGGCAACTTGTTCCGATTGCGGGAAGGAGACTGAGGTTCCTTTCAAACCAACAACAGGGAAACCAGTATACTGTAGGGACTGTTTCCAGAAACATCGAAGATACTAGTCCCTAAACAAGAAGGCGTCCCTTCATGGACCCTTCTCCCACATCTTCCAATTTTTCGTTTTTTCGTTTTTTTTCATCATGCTCATTCTCGGATTTAACAATCTGCTCGGGCACGACGTTTCCT